>NZ_PZKN01000009.1 GCF_003046795.1 Desulfonatronum sp. SC1
TATAAAATTAAACGTTTTTTTGACAAAAAAGCAGAGATATCAGTAGGGTCTTACGCAAAGGGCCAGGTTAACATGCAGAAATTATTGCGGAAAAGGCTGGATTTGGCGCGATGCGGTTAAAGTCCTGCCTGAAGCTCGCGGCCGGGTGCGAAGGGACCGGGTCGGACTCATCCGCCACCATTGCCGCGTAAACGGACCCGGGCACCGTCATGAAGCCCGCGGTCCGGATGGACGACCACGGTTTCGCCTTCCTCGATTCCGGAGATGATCCGCGTCCAATAGCCTCCGCGTTGGCCCGGCTCCACGATCCGCATCCGGGCCCGGTCGTCCCGGACCGTAAACACGGCCCAACCGTCGCCATGGCGAAACAAGGCGC
The DNA here is from genome assembly GCF_003046795.1 of Desulfonatronum sp. SC1. Lineage (NCBI taxonomy): Bacteria > Pseudomonadati > Thermodesulfobacteriota > Desulfovibrionia > Desulfovibrionales > Desulfonatronaceae > Desulfonatronum > Desulfonatronum sp. SC1. The sequence continues at coordinate 377 of NZ_PZKN01000009.1, forward strand.
TGGTCGGCACCCGGAGCACATCTTCGGCCTCCCAGAGCAGGAACCGGGCGTTGACCCGGTACCCGTGGCCCAGTCTGATCCACTGCTCCGGTGGCGAAGTCAGGTCCACGACGACCAGCACCCGCTGCTCCTCCACGCCCAGAGCCGAAACCTTGGTGAAGCCCACCGGTTCCACCCGGCGCACCCGGCCTTCCAACGGTTCGGGACTGCCCCACCGCTCCAGCAGGACCCGCATCTCCGGCTCCAAGCGCACGGCATCCGAGGACAGCACGTCCACCTCCACTTCCAGCGCGGCCGGATCCCCGATCTCCAGGATCGATTCTCCCGGCTGAACCACCCGGGCGCTTTGAAAGAACCGGTGCAGCACCCGACCGGAAACCGGAGCCCGCAGCTCCACCAGCCCTTCCGCGTCTTCCCGGTCGCGACCGGAATACCGCAGTGCCGTTTCCGCCGCCTCCAGGTCGAACTCTGCCGTGCGCACCCTGAACAGGGCCGAGCGTTTCATGGCCTCGGCCCGGTCGGCCTCGGTCTCAGCCTGTTCCAGCTCGCTGTGGGAAATCACTTCCTGCCCGGCCAACCGTCGCAACCGCGCCAATTCGCTCGCGGTGCGATCAGCCAAGGAGGCGGCCGCGTCCAATTCCGCCTCGGCCATGGTCATCACGGCTTCGGCGGCCCGGATTCTGGCCCGGGCTTCGGCCTCGGCCCGAACGTCCAGGGTCGTCGCGGGCAGGGCCCCGAGCACGGCGACCACCTCGCCGGCTTGCGCCTCGTCCCCCACTTCCCAGGTGATCCGGCGAACCTGGGCCGCCAAAGGCGCGGAAATCACGTACCGGTCCCTGACCCTGGTCCGCCCTTCTTCTTCCACCACGATTTCCACCCGCCCCCGGGAAACCTGTTCCGTGTCCACCAGGATGGGTGAGGGACGAAAGCCCAGGGCCAGAAGCACGGCCCCGGCGACCACCGCCAGAAGAATCAGGATGCGCTTGCGCCAGTTCATGAGGGCGATTCCTTTTTTGGGTTGATGAAAAGACGTCAATCCCTGGTCTTGAGTACGCCGATCAGGTCCAGGTTATTCAATCGCCTGGCCACCACCAGCCAGGACAGGGCGCTGGCCGCCAGGATGGTCGTGGCCGCGAAGGCGAAAATACGCGGCTCAAGGATCATCGGGATGCGGTACAGTTCCGAGTCGATGCCGTGGACGATGTAGGCGATCAGCCCGATGCCGATCAGAAAACCCAGGGGGATGGCCATGACGGTCATCAAGGCCAGCTCGCCCAGCAGGATGGCGCCGACCTCGCCGCGGGTGAATCCCAGGACCCGCAGGCTGGCCATTTCCCGGGAACGTTCGGTCAACGCGATCCGCGCGCTGTTGTAGACCACCCCGAAGGCGATGCTACCGGCCAGCAGCGTGCTGAAAAAAGCGAAGGTAAGTACGATGTCGGCCATGGAATCGTAGAAGTTGCGGATGGCGGTTTGCCGGTCCGTGACGCTGGCCGCCCGGGGCGCGTCCTTGAGGGCGCGGACCGCCTCGCCGCGCAGCTCGGGATCCACCGCCAGATAGGCGCCGGATACGGCCGGGCCCTCCCGAAGCATGCGGTTCAGGGCGTCCAGGTCCATATAGGCCGCCGAACCGGTGAACTCGCGCACGATTCCGGCCACCGGGACCTCCAGGCGCTCCCGGCGGCCTTCCAGGAATTCCACCTCCACCATGTCTCCGGGTCCCACGACCAGAACATCGGCCAGATAATCGCTGAGCACCAGCCCGTGGTCCGGCAGGGCGACCACGTTCAGCCGGTCGTCCAGGATGCGGCGCAGGTCGCTGTCCGGCTCCAGTCCCTGAATGCTGGTGCGGTGGGTTACATGGCCGCGATGCAGCCGCACCCCGGCGATGCGCATGGGCTCCACCAGCGTCACCCCCGGCAGGGCCGCCAGCTCGAACAGGACCCGCCGGGACGTGGGTTCGACAAAGGTGACCATCAGGTCGTCGCGTTGGGCCAGGCCGTACTGCACCTTGATCAGGTAGTCCACGGACCCTTCCTGAAACCGACCGACCATCAGGATGGCGCACGCCAGGCCGATGCCGGCCACGGACAGCAGGGTCTTGACCGGTCGACGTTCCATGTTCCGCAGGACCATGCGCGAGGTCTGGCCCAGCAGACGCCGCGCGCCCAGGCGTTCCACCAGGGCGGTGCGAAAAATCGGCGGCGGTTCCGGACGCATGGCCTCGGCCGGCGGCAGGCGCACGGCTCCGCGCAGGGCGAACAGCGCTCCGAACAGACCGGCGGCCAGGGTGACCAGGGCCCCCAGGGCGGCTACTCTCGGGGAAAGGTGGTAGTCCAGGTAAGGAAAGCGGAAAAAGGTGCGGTAAATCTCGGCCAACTGCTGTCCCAGCCAGCCACCGGCGGCCATGCCCAGCACCAGTCCCAGCAGAGAGATCAGCAGGACCATCTGGGCGTAGTGCGTTCCGATCCGCGCATTGGAGTAGCCAAAGGCCTTGAGAATGGCGATCTGCTCGCGCTGGGTGCTGATCAGCCGGGTGAAGACCACGTTCAGCAAAAAGGCGGCCACTCCCAGAAAGATGGTCGGAAACAAAGTGGCCATGGTGGCCAGCTGGTCCAACTCCACGGAAAGATAGCGATGGGAAAGCTGGTCCTCGCGGCCCACGGCCCCCTGCCCGCCGTAGGGCGCCAGCAGGAGGTCCAGATGTTCCAGCACGTCGCCGGTCCGGGCGTCGCGGGTCAGGGACAGGACCACGTCGTTGAAGGCCCCGTCCATGTCGTAGGCTGCTGCCAGGGCGGCGCGGTTCATCCAGAAGATGCCGTGCCGCTCGAAGTCCGGGAACAGGTCTCCAGGCTTGAGGTGGTAGATGAATTCCGGGGACAGGGCGATGCCCACGATGGTCAGTTCCTGACGTCGGCCGTTGATGATCGCGGCCAGGGAGTCGCCGGGCCGAAAGCCGTGGGCTTCGGCAAAGGCCTCGCCGATCACGGCTTCCCGGTCCCGGCCGGGCCGGGGCAGCCGCCCCTCGCGCAGATGCAGCCGGTTCAGCTCGGCGTTGCGCCCGTCGGGCAGGGAGAGAAACAGCCCGGTGGCCGGGTCATGGTAGTCGGGAATGTCCAGGTTGGCCCCGGCCAGAATGCGCGTCTCCACGGTCTGCACGCCGGGTATGGCCCGGATCTGCTCCTCCAGGGAGATCGGAGCGCGTTTCAGGGACGCGAAAACATGGCTGAACCGGTAGTCCCGGTAAAAGGCGTCCCTGGTCATGGTCAGGGATTCCAGGCTGGTCAGGGACATGATCAGCGTGGCCACCCCGCCGGCAATGACCACGGCGATGGCCAGGGCTTGGCCGCGCATCCCCCAGAGTTCACGGAGCAGCTTGCGGGTCAGGGAGCTCATTTTGGGGCTCACTTGGGGGCTCATGAGCGACTCACCAGGACAGCTCCCGAGGTGCTTTCTTGTCCCGGTTCACCACCACCGAGGCGATTTGCCCGTTGCTCAGGGAAATCACCCGGTCGGCCATCCGGGCGATGTCCGCGTTATGGGTGATCACCGCGGTGGTCGTGCCCAGGTCCTGGTTGGCCCGGTTCAGTGCCTCCAGCACGGCGATGCCGGTGGAAGAATCCAGGGCCCCGGTGGGTTCGTCGCAGAGCAGCACCTCGGGGCGCTTGGCAATGGCCCGGGCGATGGCCACCCGCTGCTGCTCGCCGCCGGAAAGCTGGGCCGGAAAATGATCCAGCCGCTCGGACAGCCCCACCAGGCTCAGGGCGTCCTCCGGAGTCATGGGGTCCGTGCTGATTTCCGTGACAATGGCCACGTTTTCCCGGGCCGTCAGGCTGGGGATCAAATTGTAGAACTGGAAAACGAAGCCTACGACCCGACGGCGAAACAGGGTCAGCTCCCGCTCCGTGGCCTGAACCAGATCCAGCCCCTGGCAACGGACCGTGCCACTGGAGGGCCGGTCCAATCCGCCCAGGATGTTCAGCAGCGTGGACTTGCCGCTCCCCGAAGGCCCCAGCAGAACCACGAATTCACCGCGGTACAAGTCCAGATCCACCCCACGCAAGGCAAAGACCTCCACCTCGCCCATGCGGTAAATCTTGGTCAGTGCTTCGGCGTGGAACACGACCCCGGCAGCTTCGGCAGCTTCCGAGGCTCTCGACTTTTCCGGCGTGTCAGTATGTTTCAAGGAGGACATGATCGCTCTCATGGTTCGTGGATGCCAAGGGAGGGCAAACCGGCGATTTTTTCACAACGCCGGACAAACTTGTTCTTGAGCCCAACATGTCGAAATCGAAATCGGAAAATATTGCGTCCCGTCTTCGTTTTTCGGCCATCTTGTTTGAAATAACGTTCAACTTCAATCCCGACTTCGATTACGATTACGGTATAGCCCACGCATCAACCAAGACAAATCAGACGTAAGCACATATCTCCCCTGGGCCAGTGGCTGGGCTGGTTTATCTTTGGCCTTGGATGGTGTAGCAGCGGGCTTTTTCCTGAATCCCGCCCAGAAACTGCGCTAAGTCATTTAGCCTCACGGACAAGGCATGAAAAGCCATCCGTGTTTCAGCTTCGAAGCGCTTGCGGGCGAATCTTTGAGGCCTCTTCCCCATGACGACCAAACCCGCCATATCCACGACCCCGGTCACCCTCCTGGACTACCGCAAGCGCATTTGCGAAGCCATGAACTACATCAACCAACATTTGGACAGGGATCTTCCCCTGGAAGAGATCGCCCGTTCAGCAGCGTTCTCCTCTTTTCATTTCCACCGCATCTTCACCATCCTCACAGGCGAAAGCGTGGCCGCCTTCACTCGACGACTACGCCTGGAGCGGGCCGCGAACAAACTTGAACAAGCGCCTCACCGCGGCATCACGGACATTGCCCTGGAATGCGGTTTTTCCAGTTCCCAGAACTTTGCCAAAGCCTTTCGCCAGCGCTTTGGCCTCAGTCCCTCCTCCTACAGAAAAAGCAAGCAGGGAAACACTTTCGGCAAGCAGGGAAACGCCTCTTCGCCCGACTCCCCTTATGCTGCGGGCATGTTGTTCACCGGAAGCCTTTTATTTCATAACCCCGCAAACGAGAAGGAGTTGATCATGGAAGGAAGCATTCAGGAAATGCCCGCGTACCGCGTGGCCTACGTCCGCAAGCTGGGCGCGTACGGACACGAAACCTGCGAAAAAGCATTCGGGGAACTGATGGCCTGGGCAGGGCCTCGCGGCTATTTGGAATCCGGAACCGTGCTCGGAGTTTACTGGGACAACCCGGAAGTCACGCCGCCGGACAAATGCCGCACGGACGCCTGCATCAGCCTGCCCGAAGGAACGGTACCCGACGGCGGCCCCGGTCTCCAAACCCTGCGCGGCGGCCCCTATGCGGTGTGCCGTTTTGAAATCGCGGACACCGACTTTCAAATGGCCTGGCAGGAAGCCTTCAACTGGTTCATGGAAAAAGGATACGCCTGCGACGACGGCCCTTGCTACGAACGATACCACAACAATCCGGGAGATCACCCCGAAGGCAAATGGATCGTGGACATCTGCATTCCACTGAAACCCGCCTGATTTCTCGAGTACCGGGCACAGAATCCCTACATTCCAACATAATCAAAGCCGGGGATGTCGCGTGGCGGCCCCCGGCTTTCATTTTGCCGCAAACCCCGCGCCGGATGCCCGGCGGCCATGCCGCATACCGTTTTTTCCGCGGTTCTTGACATGCGTCCGAAAAGCGCTAGTTTTCCCCCATCCCATGTTTTTCGGGGAATTGCCGCCATGCGAATCACACGTTTTCTCCACGCCTTCCACCTACCGCGACGGAACGCCCCCACGCCGCGAAGTATCCTCATGGATGCATCATTATGGTGCATGGCCAGGGCCTGAGAGCACCCGTAGCGTTCAGGCCCCTCCTCCCGGTATGTGATCCTCCTTCGCTCGGACATTTTTCACGATCCGAGCGCTTTTGTACGCAAAATTGACGACACGGGCCGCGAGCCGAGGTTTCGAAGCGCTCATATCGCTCAACCATGGAGTCGAGTCTTGCCGGTGCGCCCCAAACCGGGAATCCGGCCGTGACCCCGGCCACGCGCCAAATTTTGGAGTCATCATGACGCAGATTGTCAAACGTCCGGAAACCCTTCCGGAAATTCGACCACCCGAGGTCCGGCGGCTGGAACCGGTTCGGACCCAAACGGTCACCTTCGAAGGCCCCGGAGAAACCCTGCACCTGGAGTCCGGCCAGACTTTGCACCCCGTTACCGTGGCGTATGAAACCTATGGCCAACTGAACGACGCACGGGACAACGCCGTGCTGGTCTGCCACGCCTTGTCCGGGGACGCCCACGCGGCTGGGTATTACGGTCTGGAAAAGGATGAGAAGCCGGGCTGGTGGGACGTCCTGATCGGGCCGGGCAAGCCGCTGGACACGGACAAGTACTTCGTGATCTCCAGCAATTTCCTGGGCGGGTGCAAAGGCACCACCGGGCCGTCCAGCATCAATCCGGCCACGGGCAAGCCGTACGGGCTGGACTTCCCCTTTTATACGGTCAAGGACATGGTCCAGGTTCAACGTCGACTGCTCAAGTACCTGGGCGTGCCCCGGCTGCTGGCCGTGATCGGCGGATCCCTGGGCGGGATGCAGGTCTTGCAGTGGGCCATCAGCTTCCCGGAAATGGTTCGCGGAGCCATTCCCATCGCTACCACGGCCCGCCTCTCGCCCCAGGCCATCGCCTTCAACGAGGTGGCCCGACAAGCGATCATGAGCGACCCGGACTGGAACGGAGGTGACTACTCCCTGGACGCCCAGCCGGAACGAGGGCTGGGACTGGCCCGGATGATCGGACACATCACCTATCTTTCGGAGCAGGCCATGCTCCGCAAATTCTCCCGCCGCTACATCAACGGCCAGGGGCGTACCTTCTGCCTGACCAAGGACTTTCAGGTGGAAAGCTACCTGCACCATCAGGGGTCGAGCTTCGTGCGCCGCTTCGACGCCAATACCTATCTCTACATCACCCGGGCCATGGACTACTTCGACCTGGAGGCTGCCTACGGTCGTCTGTCCACGGCTTTTTCCGGCTGCCGCTGCCCGTTTTTGGTCGCCTCCTTCACCAGCGACTGGCTCTTTCCCCCGGAGCAGTCCCGGGAGCTGGTCCAGGCCCTGCGCCGGGTCGGCCTGGACGTGTCCTACTGCAATATCGAAAGCGACCAGGGCCATGACGCCTTCCTGCTGCCCGGCCATCGCATGGGCGACGTGGTGGCCGGTTTTCTGGAGCGCCTGACCAGGATGGCCGCGTCATGAACGCCCATCGCGTCACCCCCCAACAGGTGGATTGGAGCCGCAGCCGTCCCCGGGACCGGGCCCTGGACCGGTCCATCATCAGCCTGACGCCCCAGGGGGCCAGGGTTCTGGATCTGGGCTGCGGCAACGGGGATCTGCTGCTGCGTCTGAAAGCGGATCGGGAAGTGGAAGAACGCGGAGTGGAGCTGGAGCCGGGGGCCGTGGCCGAGTGTCTGAGCCGCGGCCTGTCCGTGATCCAGGCCGATCTGGAGGAAAGCTTGACTGACTTGCGGGAAGGGGCCTTCGACGTGGTGGTGCTCAACCAGGTGCTTCTTGCCACGGCCCGGCCGCTGCACCTGTTGACCGAAGCCCTGCGGGTGGGGCGGCGGGTCCTGGTCAGCTTCCCGAACTTCACCTACTGGCGGATACGCTCCCAGATCGTGTTCAAAGGCCGCCTGCCCGTGAACCCGACCCTGCCCTACCAATGGTACGACACCCCGAACATCCGCCTGGCCACGGTCAAGGACTTCCGGGCCCTATGCCAGGATAAGCGCTGGAAGGTGCACAAGGAACTGTTCGTCAACCTGGACCGCCAAGACCACCCCCGAACGGTCCGCTTCTGGCCGAACATGCGCGCCGCGCTGGCGCTCTTCGCGCTGGAGCGCGGCTGATCATCTAAGGACGTCCCGACTCGCCCAGCAACCGCCCGTCCGCGAGGCGCAAAATGCGCCCCGCATGCCGGGCGTTTTCCTCGCTGTGGGTGACCATGACGATGGTCCGGCCCTTGGCGTTGAGGCGGACGAGCAGGTCCATGACTTCGCCCCCGGTCTTGCTGTCCAGATTGCCGGTGGGTTCGTCGGCCAGGAGGATCGGCGGGTCGTTGACCACGGCCCGGGCAATGGCCACCCGCTCCTGTTCGCCGCCGGAAATCTCGCTGGGCAGCCGTCGGGCTTTCTTGTCCAACCCCATTTCGGCCAGGGCCGACAGGGCCCGCTCCTCCTTGCGCTTGCGGGGCTCGGAGATCACGGCCAGGGGGATCATCACGTTTTCCAGGACATTCAGATAGGGCAGCAGGTGGAAGCTCTGGAACACGAAGCCCAGGTACTCCCTGCGGAAGTCCGCCCGCTGATCCTGGTTCAGATCGTAGATGTTCAGGTCGTCCACGGTGAGGGTTCCGGACGTGGGGGTGTTCAGCGCGCCCAGGATGGACAGCAACGTGGACTTGCCCGAGCCGGACTGGCCCATGACCGCCACGAATTCGCCGGTGGCGATGCGCAGACCGACCTTGTCCAGGGCGGTCACGGCGGCCTCGCCCTGGCCGTATTGTTTGCTTAAATTAGTGGCGATAATGTCGCTCACGAAGTTTTCCTCATGCATTTTATGTAAAATCGCTTGAAATCGTTCATTTTCAACAGAGCATATTCACAAGCAGTTCAAAAACCACGATGGCAAGGCGCAAAAAGCAATCAGGACCGAAGCGTATTGCTTCATACGTGAGGGGTTGATCGCTTTGGGCAACGCAGCCAGCGGGAATTTTTCAGCAGCTTGCTACATCGCCCTCAAGGCCTCGTTGGGATCCATGCGCGAGGCCATCAGGGCCGGGTAGACGCTGGCCGCCAGGCCCACCAGCACGGCCAGTCCGATGGCCAGAACGGGCAGCAGCGGATCGCCGTGGGTGGCGTGGTGCGCCAGGGATGCGTCCACCTCGCCGATGATGAACAGGGGCAACGTCAACCGCGTCACCACCAAACCCAAAAGGTAGCCAAGAGCCCCCCCCACCAGGGAGAGAATCCCGGCCTCCAAAAAAATGATCCGCATCACGTGCCCGCGACGGTAGCCGATGGCCCGGAACACGCCGATTTCTGACGCCCGCTCGCGGACGTTGCCCATCATGGAGACCAGGACCATCAAGCCGGAAACCACGATGACCACGCCGCAGACGCCGTAGGCGAACTTCTCAAAGTGATCCATGGCCTGCATCCGGCTTTCCACCACCTGCTGGATGGCCATGACCTGGGTGTTCGGCAGGGCCATGGAGATGTGCTCCACCATTTCCTCGATGGGACAGCCGTGACACAGGGCCGCCACTTCGGCCATGGACACCAGCCCCTCCTTGTCCAGAATGCGCTGGGCCGTGCGCAGCGGGGTGAACAGCAGGTGATCGTCCTGGGATCCGGACGGTTCAAGGACCCCGGAGACCGTCAGTTCGTCCGCCTCCACTCGCAGGACATCGCCGGGACCGAGGGACAGGAGGCGGGCCGCTTCCGCTCCCAGCAGGATCTGGTTTTCGAGATCGGGAACCGTTCCCATGACGCGCCACCACGGCTTGAGTACCGCCGCGGCGGTGAAGTCCAGACCGGCCAACAGCACGTTGTGCCCTTGGGCCTGAACCACGCCCAGGACCACCGGCCCCAGGGCGGCGATATTCTGGCTGTAGGGAATGGTATAAACCTGTTGCAGCTCGTCCTCGTGGATCTTGCGCACGTCAAAGGACACGCCGCCCAGGGATATCCCGCCGTAACTCAGGGCCAGACTGTCGCTTTGCGGCAGGATGACGATGTTCGCCCCGTATTGCTCCAGTTGAAGCAGCATGTTCGCCGAGACGGCCTGACGCAAACCGAGCAGGGCGACCACCGTAGCCACGGCGATGAGCAGTCCGGTGAGCACGAAGGCGGCCTTGGCCTTTCTGCGCTTGATATTAGCGAAGGCGATGGAGTTGAGGTTCATCCGCGTCCGCTCCCTGGTCCGAAGTCGAAATACCTCCGACCTTCCAGCACGTCCCCGGCCCGGATGACCAGATCGCCCTCACGCGCCTGGCTGGCCAGGGGCGTGGGATTGCAGCCCCCGCGGACCTCCCCGATAATCCGGGACGGGAAGCGCATGCCGCAGTTGCGGCAGATCATCACGTCGCCATCCTGGACATAGCCCATGTCGGCCTGCCAGCAGACGTCGCAGGCGTCAAAAGCCGTGCGGATCATGCCGTCCGGGGTTCGCAGGACGAAATACCTGATGCCCACCCCGTCCTCCGTGCGCAGCACGAAATGCCTAGCCTGGCCGTCGGCGAACAGAGCCACGGAATGGACCAGGTCTCCGTTGACCGGCGTGACGAAAGTTGCCTCGGCGTTTGTGTCCTTTGGTCCGGAATGGGTGAACAGCAAGAGCAGAATCACCCCCGCGATCAGGATGCAGGCACCGAGCAGAATTTTTCGCGATGCCGGACTTCTTGATCCGGCCGACGACGAGCCCAACACCGAGGCCTTTTTGGCGGAGAGGCTTTGTTTTGATGAGGATTGATTGGGGGTATCTGACGTCATGGGACCTCCGAAGATGCTCGCGGATAAAGTTCAACTCGAATTCGGATAAAGAAGGTAAGGATTAGGCTTTGCGTTGGCAAGTCGAACAGTCCTACTGGACCACATATATCTTGGTAGCAAACCATTGATTGACCAATTATCAACAGCTTCCGCCCTCCACTTCGTATTGCCCCGTGCTACTTGTTCACGAAATCACAATCTCACCATCAAAAGCTGATTTTCCAGCTGATATTCTTGACAGCAAGCCCGTTGATAACATAGGAAGCATCCACCTTGTTCCAAAATGTGCAAAGTTGTCCTTGCAACGCAACCGTTCCTCTTTTTCAACCGGGTGTTTCCATTTAGCACAATGAACAACACATCCTTCTGGCTACGCCACCGCGGCCTGATCCTCCAGATCCTGCTCCTGTCGGCCATCTGGCTGATTCTCAGCGGCAGAACCGACGTCATCTACCTGTTTTGGGGAGCCATCTCCGTCGCCTTCGTCATCTGGCTCAGCGGCAGGCTCAACTCCATCCCCCTGGCCAAGGACGAACCCTGCGGCTCGACCCGGATCATCATCCCCAGGCTGATCGTCTACCTGTTCTGGCTGGTCTGGCAGATCATCAAGTCCGGGGTCTACGTGGCCTACGTGGTCCTGCATCCCAAGATGCCCATCGAACCAATGATCGTCCGTTTCACCTCAAAGCAGCCCAACGTTCTGGCCCGGGTCATCCTTGGCAACTCCATCACCCTGACCCCGGGCACCTTGACCCTGGACATTGACGACAATCTGTTCACGGTCCACGCCTTGACCCGGGACACCGAGGAGGATCTGGTCAGTGGCGACATGGAAGCCAGGGTGGCCCGGCTGTATATGCGGGAGTGTGAGAGTGAGGACATGTGCTGTGATATTGAACTGATCACTTCCGGACGGGGGAGATAGATGCAGACCTTTTTCATCACCATCGCCTTGGTTCTGTGCATTGCCCTGCTGATCCCGTTTTATCGGGTCTACAAGGGGCCGACGGTCTTCGACCGCCTGCTGGGATCCGCCGCTGTCGGAGCGAAGATCCTGACCCTGATCCTGCTCTTCGGCCTGATGTTCGATCGCCTGGACATGTTCATCGACATCTCACTGGGCTACGCCATCCTGAACTTCGTCGGCGTGATTGCCATGGCCAAATATTTTCGTTCCAGCGCGAGGGCCACGAAATGACCTTTCTTCAAGATGCACTGGCCGTGATTCTCGTCCTGGGCGGAACGTTCTTCATGCTCGTGGGCAGCATAGGCATCAATCGTCTGCCGGACTTCTTCACCCGGGCCCATGCCTCCGGGAAAGTGGACACCCTGGGGATATTGATGTTTCTCACCGGCCTAGCAGTATTCGAGGGATTCACCCTGAACGCGGCCAAACTCCTGCTGATCATCGTCTTCGTGGCCTTTACCAGCCCCGTCGCCGCCCACGCCCTGGCCCGCCGCGCCCTGCTCTACGGCATGAAGCCTTGGTACGGAAACCCTAAGAACGAGGGTTGATCCATGCATTGGATGATAGAATTCCTTCTTTTCGTAATCCTGATTGTTTCCGCGGTCGTCGGCCTCTCGGTTCGCAACTTGCTGGCCGCGGCGGTCATCTTGACCATCTTCAGCTTTCTCACCGCGGCGATCATGGTTTCCCTGGGGGCCATCGATGTAGCCTTCACCGAGGCCGTGGTCGGCGCGGGTGCCGTGGGTGTGTTCAGCATTGTCGCCATCCTCATGACATCAAGGAAGAGTCGAGATTGAAAACACTTCAATATTTCCTCCTTCTGGCTTTTCTGGGCATTTTGGTCATCGCGGTCACAAGCCTGCCGCCACGGGGCGACGTCACCGCTCCGGTGCATCAGCACGTCAACCCCGCGGGCACTCTGGTTGCTGGAACCTACTTCATCCAGCATGCCTATGAAGACACCAAAACCCCGAACATGGTCACGGTCATCCTCGCCGACTACCGAGCATTTGATACCATGGGCGAGGTCATCGTCGTCTTTGCCGGCGGGATCGCCTGCTTCTTCATTCTGAACGTCCGACGGAGGAAGCCATGAGCAGCGGAAACGTGGAATTGTGCCGCAAGGAAGCGGCCATGATGGCACCCACCGAGAGCCCTATCATCCACTTGGCCAGCCGGGGCATCTCCCCCGTTATTCTGCTCATCGGCCTCTACGTTTTTTTTCACGGCCACTACAGTCCCGGAGGCGGCTTTCAAGGCGGCGTGCTTCTGGCCGCGGCGATCTTGCTGCTGCGTTTAAGCCTGGGAACCTCCCTGTCCCAGCCGATCATGCCCTCCTGGATTACCCTGCGGCTCAGCGCCCTGGGGGCGTTGATCTTCGCGGGGATCGGCCTGGTGGCCGTTCTTTTCGGAGGCAACTTTCTGGACTACCACTTTCTCCCAATGCCGTGGCTCGATCCCGCCTACCTGCGCTACTACGGCATTCTGATGATCGAGGTAGGAGTAACCATAACCGTCATGACAACGCTCGTCTCCATCTACGACGACCTGTTAGGATGTTGACCATGATCGAATTCATCCAAGGCTATTACGCGTACATCTTTCTGGCCGCTACGTTCACCATCGGACTTTACGGGATGATGATGAAGCAGAACCTGATGAAAAAAGTCCTGGGCATGTCCGTGGTTGCGGCCTGTACGATCTTGTTCTGGATTGTCAGCGCTTACAAAGATGGCGCTGGCGTGACCGTGCTGGACAAACGCTACGGCGTGGAGAACCCGGAACTCTACCTCAACCCGCTCCCCCACACCCTGATGCTCACCGCCATCGTCGTGGCCGTTGTCACCCTGGGCGTGGCCTTGGCCTTGCTCATCGGCATCTACCGGGAATTCAAAACCCTTGACGAACCAACCCTCCTGGAGCGGATGAAATGATCAGCTCCCAAGCTCCCGTCCTCATCCCGATCACGTTCCTCTTCGCGGCCATGCTCATCCCCCTGGTGGGGGCCGTGCATCGCGCCGCCGCGCACCTGACCGCGGTTCTGGGATCAGCCTTGGCCCTGTATTTCTCCGTGGTCGGCATGCAGGCCACCCTGGCCCAGGGCCGGATCAGCTACCACATAGCTGGCTGGATGCCCCCCATCGGGATCGAATTCGTCCTGGATCCGCTCTCCGCCTTTATTTGCGCCCTGCTTTGCGGAATCACCTTCATCGTGATGGTCTTCGGCAAACGCAGCGTGGAATACGAAATCCCCCAGAAAGAGATCGCCTTTTACAGCCTCTCCATGCTGCTTCTGGGAGGCCTGGCCGGAATGGTGATGACCGGCGATCTTTTCAACCTGTACGTCTTCCTGGAGATCGGGGCCCTGGCCGGATACGCCCTGGTCGCCATCGGCGACAAGCGGGCCGTGGTCTCGGCCTTCCGCTACCTGGTCATGGGCACCGTGGGCGCGACCTTCTATCTGTTGGGAGTGGCTCTGATTTTCATCAGCACCGGCACCCTGAACATGGCGGACATCGCCCAGTTGATGCCCCTTGTCCATGACTCTCCAGCGGTGATCGTCGGTCTGGTGCTCATCGTCCTGGGCACGGCCCTGAAGATGGCCCTGTTTCCGATGCACGCCTGGCTGCCCGACGCATACACCCATGCCTCCACCACGGCCACGGCCCTGATCGCGCCCATCGGCACCAAGGTTTCCGCCTATGTCCTGTTCCGGGTTCTGTTCTTCGTGGTGGACCCGGACCACCTGCGCACCGAGATGTTGAACCTCCTTCAAGTCATCGGATACCTGGGCGCGGCTGGCATCATCTGGGGCTCGATCATGGCCATCTGCCAGTCGGAACTGAAGCGGATGCTGGCCTACAGCAGTGTGGCCCAGGTCGGCTACATCGCCGTGGGTATCGCCCTGGCCTCGCCCCTGGGATTCATCGGCGCCATCCTCCACGCCCTGAACCACGCGGTGATGAAATGCTGCCTCTTTTTGGTCAGCGGCAACATGCGCATGCGTCTCGGCCACAGCTCAATCCCCCAGATGAACAACGGCCTGCGCAAGTCCATGCCCTGGACGTCCGCGGCCTTTACCCTGGCCGCCATCTCCATGATCGGCCTGCCGCCAACGGCCGGCTTCTTCGGAAAGTGGTATCTGGCCCTGGGCGCCATCGAGCAGTCTCATTGGATCTTCCTGACGGCCCTGTTGATCAGCACCATTCTTAACGTCGCCTACTTTTTCCGGGTGATGGAGCGAATGTACCTCAAACCGCAGGAACCCGGGGCCGTGGATTACAGCGAGCAGACCGTCGCCCGTAACGAAGCCCCGGCGTCCATGCTCATCCCGACCCTCTTTCTGGCCATCAGTCTCCTGGTGCTCGGCTTCGCCAACGCCTGGATCGTCTCCAACCTCATCGTGCCCATGATCCCCGGCTGGCTCTAAGGGACTAAAACCAATGCACGAAATCGTCACCTATACGTCCTCGGTTCCCTTCCTGGCGGTCCTGGTTTCCCTGGCGGCGGTCCCGCTGATCTACGCCAGCAGCAACCGCCCGAACATGCGCGAGTTCTGGACCTTGGCCGCGGCGTTCATCAAGTTCCCGTTGGTTCTGTCCCTGCTGCCCGGCGTCATGGCTGGGGAAGTGGCGGAATTCACCATAGTCCAGATCTCTGCTTCTCCGGACATCGCCCTGAAGCTGCGGGCCGACGGCGTGGGCATGCTCTTCGCCGTGGTCGCCTCGGGCTTGTGGATTCTGACCTCGTTCTACTCCATCGGCTATATGCGCGGGGCCAACGAGAAAAAGCAGACCCGCTACTTCGCCAGCTTCGCTGTCTGCCTCTCGGCCACCATCGGCATCGCCTTTTCGGCCAACCTGCTCACCTTTTTGATCTTCTACGAAATTCTGTCCCTGGCCACCTATCCCCTTGTTATCCACAAGGAGAACCAGGAGGCCATGCGTTCCGGCCGCCAGTACCTGCTCTACGCCATGTCCGCCGGCGTGTTGCTTATCGCTGCCATCGGAATCACCTACTCCATCGCTGGCACGCTGGACTTCAACCCCGGCGGAATCTTCGGCGGGATCGTGCTCGACCCCGTGCTGATCAAAGTTGTCTTCATTCTGTTCATCGCCGGTGTCGGCGTGAAGGCCGGCATCATGCCGCTCCAGAGTTGGCTGCCCGCGGCCATGGTCGCCCCGACTCCGGTCTCCGCCCTGCTCCATGCGGTGGCCGTGGTCAAGGCCGGGGTCTTCGGCGTGATCCGGGTCGTGGGGTTCATTTTCGGGCCGGAAGTCATGCAAGAATTCAGTCTGAACCTGATCCTGGCCACCTTTTCAGGGGCCACGGTGATCCTGGCCTCCCTGATCGCCCTGAACCAGGACGACTTGAAGCGCCGACTTGCCTACTCCACTGTGGGGCACCTCTCCTACATCGTCCTTGGCGTGGCTCTGCTCACTCCCGAAGGCTTCACCGGCGGACTGTTGCATCTCTCCAACCACGCCACGACCAAGATCTGCCTCTTTTTCTGCGCCGGGGCGATCTACGTCAATCTGCACAAAACCAAGATTTCTCAGTTGGACGGCATCGGCAGGGTAATGCCCTGGACCATGGGGGCCTTCACCATCGGTGCCCTGGGCCTCGCCGGGGTTCCGCCCATCAACGCCTTCGTCAGCAAATGGTTTCTCTGTCAGGGAGCCATGGCCGCGGACCAGACCATCATCCTGGGCATCTTCCTGCTCAGCGGTCTGCTCAACGCCGCCTACTTCTTCCCCATCGTCCAGCGGGCCTTTTTCCGCCCCGGCGGCAAGGACCTGGAAAAGCACGGTGAGGCTTCGCCTTTCATGGTCGTGCCCATCTGCATCGTGGCCACTTTGTCCGTCCTGCTGGGCCTACAACCCAATCTGTTCCTTAACCTGTATGACCTGGCGGCGGGCATCTCGCAAAGCGTCTTCCATCTGCCCGCTGTCTTCATCGCTTCGGGAGTCTGGCCATGAAACAATGGCACTGGATCGTTCTTATCGGCCTCACCTTGCTTTCGGTCATCGGCCAATTCATTGAGCACCATTACTGGTGGGAAGCCATCCCCGGCTTTTTTGCCGTGTTCGGATTTATCGGCAGCTTCGTGCTGATCTTCGTCGCCAAGTTCTGCGCGAACCTGTTCATCGCCCAGAAGCCGAACTACTACGACGCTCTTCAGCAAGACCAAGATACCGATCAGGAAGTAAACACCAATGCCCATTGAACTGCCTCCGGTTCTCGTCATGTGGCTGGGGCTGATCATCCTGCCCCTGTTGCCCAAGAATGCCCGTCCCGCGGCTTTTCTGGCCTTCCCCGTCGCCGCGCTGATCCTCATTCTGACCATCCCCCTGGGGACCGTGGTCACCATGCCCTTTGCCCATTACGAGCTGGTGGTCCTCCAGGTCACCCAGCTCAGTCGGGTCTTCGGAATCATCTTTGCCCTGATCGCTTTTTTCTGCGGGGTGTACGCCCTGCACATGCGCGAAACCGGGCAACAGGCCGCTGCCCTGCTGTATGCCGGCGGCGCCCTGGGCGTGACCTTTTGCGGCGACTTCTTCACCCTGCTGGTCTGCTGGGAGATCATGGCCGCCGGTTCCACCTATCTGATCTGGGCGCGACGCACCAAGTCCTCCCAACAGGCCGGCATGCGCTACCTGCTGTACCACCTGTTCGGCGGCAGTCTCCTGCTGGCGGGAATCATCGTTCACGCCCAGTCCACCGGCTCGCTCCTGCTGCCGGAGAACGGCTTCGCTCCCGGTGAATCCCTGGCCGCCTGGCTGATGTTCTTCGGCGTGATGATCAACGCGGCCATGGTTCCCCTGCATGCCTGGCTGCCGGACGCCTATCCCAAGGCGACCATCACCGGGGCCTGCGTTCTCAGCGCCTTTACCACCAAAGTCGCGGTCTACGTAGCCATCGTCCTCTTTCCCGGCTGGCCGATCCTGATGATCATGGGCGTGGCCATGGCCCTCTGGGGCGTGAGTTACGCGTTTCTGGCCAACGATATTCGGGAGATCCTCTCCTACCACATCATCAGTCAGGTCGGGTACATGATCGCCGCCGTGGGCATCGGCACGGAACTGGCCCTCAACGGGGCCGCGGCCTTCGCCTTCAGCAATATCCTCTACAAGACCCTGATGTTCATGGCCACGGGCGCGGTGCTCTACGCGGCTGGGACGAGCAAGCTCAGCGAACTGGGCGCCCTGGCGTCGCGAATGAAGTGGGTGCTGGTCCTGTACATGGTCGGAGCCTTGTCCATCTCCGGCTTTCCGTTGTTCATGGGCTTCATCAGCAAGACCATGATCATCACCGCGGCCGGGGAAAGCTCCGCCTACGCCGTGAAGTTCCTGCTCATCTTCGCTTCCGTGGGCACGTTTCTCTCGGTCGGCATCAAGCTGCCCTACTACACTTGGTTCCATGAAGAGAAAACGCACCACGCCCAGCTGCGGCCCATCCCCACGGGCATGTTCGCGGCCATGACCGGCGTGGCCGTGCTCTGCGTGGTCTACGGCGTCTTTCCCGGGCTGCTGTATGCCGAACTGCCTTATTTCATGGACTTCACCCCGTTCGCCATCCCCTTGCTGGTGGAGACCACCCAGATCCTGATCTTCACTTTCCTCGGATTCTGGCTGGTGCGGGCCAAGCTGACGCCCAAGGACAAGATTTCCTTGGACGTGGACTGGTTTTATCGCCGCCTGGCCCCGTACCTGCGTCGGATCTTCATCGGCTGGGTGAACGTCTTCTTTGACACCGCTGAACGGCTGAGCTTCCGCTTTGCCGACTTCGTATCCTTCCTTTCTTCGGACCCCATGCACGTCCTGCGCACCCTGCATCGGCCGCTGCGCGACTTCGACGCGGACGCCGACCGCCAGCCCTTGAGCACGCCCATCACCCTGACCCTGCTGGTCACCGTGGCCGTGGCGGCCTGGAGCCTCTGGCGCTGACGCCCTCCCCCCGCAAGCATTGACCTCAACAAACGGGCTTCGTAAAAGAAGCCCGTTTGTTTTTTCAACACGCCGCCCCGACTCAAAACAAACCACTCACCGCGTTCCTATGCGCCTCCATCTTTTTTCCGAAGCGCAAACGCGACACATCTTCATACTTCGACCTCAAATTGAAAAGGAGCACCATTTTGCCGTGCCGAGAATTACGTTATACGTCCAGGGACGACTGGCCTGCCTTGGATGACTGGCTCAAAGGTCGCTGGAGTCCCGAACTTTCCATGGAGCAAAGGGTTCGAGACATTTTAACCCAGGTCCGGAAGCAAGGGGATGAGGCCCTGGTCGACTACACCCGCCGCTTCGACTGCCCCGACTTTCAGGCGGACATGATCCGCGTTCCAGAGGCCGACCTGTCCGCGGCTCTGGCTTCCATTCCTTCGGAGGATGTCGCCATCCTGGAAGCCGCCATTGGCAACGTGCGCAGTTTCCATGAGCAGCAGGTCCAGCGCTCCTGGTTTCAGACCAAGCCGGACGGGACCATCCTCGGCCAGATGGTCCGTCCCGTGGAGCGGGTGGGGCTGTATGTTCCCGGCGGCCAGGGCGGGACCACGCCCCTGATTTCCAGCCTGATCATGAATGCCGTTCCGGCCCAGGTGGCCGGAGTGGACGCCGTTGCCGCGGTTTCCCCGCCTCGGGCCGACGGAACCCTGGACGCCTACATTCTGGCAACAGCGGCCCTGCTGGGCATCACCGAGGTCTACCGCCTGGGCAGCGCCTGGGCCGTGGCCGCTTTGGCCTTCGGCACCCGGACCGTACCGTCGGTTGACGTCATCGCCGGGCCGGGCAACATCTACGTGACCACGGCAAAACGTCTGCTGGTGGGCCAGGTGGGCATCGACATGATCGCCGGGCCCAGCGAGATCGCGATCCTGGCCGACGCTTCCGCCAATCCCGAATGGGTGGCCGCGGACATGCTCTCCCAGGCCGAACACGACCCCCTGGCCGCCTCCATCCTCGTCTCCGACAGCCAGTCGCTCCTGGAATACGTCAAGGTCGCGCTCTCCAGGCAATTGGCGGAACTCCCGCGTTCGGAAACCGCCGCGCAATCTCTGGCTGACTGGGGTGCCCTGATCCTTGTGCCCGACATTCGTGTCGGCACGGAGTTGATCAACCTTCTGGCACCGGAACACCTGGAGCTGTGCGTGGACGATCCCTGGCGACTTCTGGGGCTGATCCGCAATGCAGGAGCCGTTTTCATGGGCCATCACTGCCCGGAACCCATCGGTGACTACTTCGCCGGACCGAATCACGTCCTGCCCACCATGGGCACGGCTCGCTTCACTTCCGGACTTTCCGTGGACAACTTCATCAAGAAGTCGAACATCATCGCCACGTCCTGCGCATATGTCGCCGACCACGGCCCGGCCGTGGCCCGACTGGCAACACTGGAAGGGCTGGACGCCCACGCTCGCTCGGTGACGTGCCGCCGCGCTTAACAGCCCGTTGAAAAACTCCCAATTGCTGCGTCGCTGCAAAAAGTTCAAACTCTCACGTATCATTAAATACGCTTCGATCTTGAACTTTTTTTGCTCCTTGCACTTGGGGTTTTTGAACGGGCTGTTGAGTTAAGACTTTTTAAACACTCAATTAAGGCATCAGCTTTCCAACACGGCTCTTTCGCATTCCCCGCAAATCCGATATATACCACCCCAAGCAAGAGGCAGAGACCGCGGCGAAAGCCAATGGCGACAACCCGCCGCTGGCATTTTGCCCCCGCTGTTTCCAACTCACCATCTCACCAGCTATCGCGGAACCACCATGAAAATACTGACCCAATCCTCCCTGCCCGACGTCAAGCTGCTCTCCCGCGGCAAGGTTCGAGACATCTACGAAGTCTCGGAGGACACCCTGCTCATCGTGACCACGGACCGGATGTCCGCCTTCGATGTTGTCCTGCCCGACCCGATCCCCTACAAGGGCGTGGTCCTGAACAAGATCACCCTTTTCTGGATGGAACGGATGGGCGCCGTCGTCCCTAACCATCTCCTGGCCGCCGATGTCGCCGATTTTCCCAAGGCGCTGCAACCCCACGCGGACCAACTGGAAGGTAGGTCCGTACTGGTTCGCAAGGCGGCCCCGTTGCCGATGGAATGCATTGTACGCGGCTACATCACCGGCTCCGGCTGGAAAGACTACCAGGACACCGGCATGGTCTGCGGACACCGGCTTCCCTCGGGGCTCCAGGAATCCCAGGAACTGATCCCGCCGCTGTTCACCCC
This sequence comes from Desulfonatronum sp. SC1, assembly GCF_003046795.1. Lineage (NCBI taxonomy): Bacteria > Pseudomonadati > Thermodesulfobacteriota > Desulfovibrionia > Desulfovibrionales > Desulfonatronaceae > Desulfonatronum > Desulfonatronum sp. SC1. The sequence continues at coordinate 21,157 of NZ_PZKN01000009.1, forward strand.
CTCCACCAAGGCCGAGGTGGGCGAGCACGATGAGAATATCTCCGTGGCCAAGGCCGCGGAAATTTTAGGGCAAGATCGGTTCGCTGCCGTGGAGCGCATTTCCCTGGAAATCTACTCCCAGGCTCGGGAATACGCCAAGGGCCTGGGCCTGATCATCGCGGACACCAAGTTCGAGTTCGGTCTTGTGGGCGACGAGCTGCTGCTCATCGACGAAGTCCTGACCCCGGACTCCTCCCGATTCTGGCCCCAGAAGGGCTACGCCATGGGCCATTCCCAGCCCAGCTTCGACAAACAATACCTGCGGGATTGGCTAACCAAAAGCGGGTGGATCAAAAAAGCGCCCGGCCCGAACCTGCCCCCGGACGTCGTGGAGCAGACCCGGGACCGCTACCTGGACGCTTACGCCATGCTCACCGGCCAACGGCTGGAACTTCCCTGACCCACCTCCCAAAACCTTTCCCTGAACACTCTTTCGGTCCCGCGAACACCATCAAAGGAGACTCGCATGCTCGTATCCGGAAAAAAGGCATTGATCTTTGGCGTGGCCAACGATCGCAGCATCGCCTACGCCATCGCCAAGATCTTCAAGAATCAGGGCGCGTCCATCGCCCTGAACTACGTCAACGACGCCATTTACAAACGGGTTGAGCCGATTAACGAGGAACTGGGCGGGGACTTCATTTTTCCCTGTGACGTAACCAATGACGCGGAAATCGCCTCCGCGGCCCAAGTGGTTGCCGAGAAATGGGGCGGCGTGGACATCCTGGTCCATTCCGTGGCCTTCGCAAATCGAGATGACCTGGCCGGACGCTACGTGGACACCTCCCGCGCCGGCTTCGCCCTGGCCCTGGACGTGTCCTGCTACTCCTTGGTGACCCTGTGCAAGGCCTTCGAGCCCCAAATGTCCGAAGGCGGGTCGGTCATGGCGCTCAGCTACTACGGCGCGGAAAAGGTCATCCCCAACTACAACGTCATGGGCGTGGCCAAGGCCGCCCTGGAGGCCAGCGTGCGCTATCTGTCCGTGGACATGGGCGCGCGGGGCGTCCGGGTCAACGCCATCAGTTCCGGCCCGCTGAAGACACTGGCCTCCTCGGGCATCTCCGGAATGAAGCAGATATTCAAGCACGTCGAGGAACGCGCTCCCCTGAAGCGTAACGTGACCCAGGAAGACGCCGCCGGCCTGGCCCTGTTCCTGGCCTCGGACTTTTCCACCTGCATCACCGGAGAAACCATCTACGTGGACGCCGGCTACAACATCATGGGCATGTAATCCCGGTCCACGATCTCAAATCGTGCTTGTGTTGACGCGGCGGTGCTCGTTATCGAAATCGATTCCAAGCACCGCCGCGAACGGCTGAGCACGATTTTTGGCCGAATTTTACGAAGCTGTTGCGAATGCGTCTCCTCTCCCCCCCGGCAGCGCTGTACAGCGCCTTGATGTCCCTGCGCGCCGCCGCCTATGCCCGAGGCGTTCTCCCCGCATGGCGGCCACCCAAACCCTGCGTCAGCGTGGGCAACATCCGCTGGGGCGGCACGGGCAAGACCCCGGTCTGTTCCTGGTTGCTGGATTGGGCCGCGGAAAGAAACAAGCAGTGCGTGCTGCTGACCCGCGGCTACCGCGCCCATCCCTCTCGCCTCCCTTTCCTCGTGGAGCCGGACGCCTCTCCACACGAGGCCGGAGACGAACCCTTGCTGCTGGCTCGTGCCAATCCAGCGGCCAAAATAGTGGTGGACCCCCAGCGCGCCCGTGCCGGAAAATGGGCCGTTGCCACATGGCAACCGGACCTATTCCTGCTGGATGACGGGTTCCAGCACATGGCCGTGGCCAGGGACGTGAATCTGGCCCTGCTGACCCTCCAGGACCTGGAAACCGACTGGAACAGAGTCGTCCCCAGCGGCCCCTGGCGCGAAGGTCCGTCCGCCCTGTCCCGGGCGGACGCCTTTCTGATCAAGCTTCCGGACCTGGACATGGCGAACGCCGATCTCCGGGAGCGAATCAATCAACGGCTGGGAACGTACGAAAAACCGATCTTTTTCTTCACCCCACAGCCCCTGCGCCTGACCAACATTCGCACCGGGGAAGCCCGAAGCTGCCTGCCCGACCAGGCCGGACAGCGCTACCTCCTGTTCAGCGGCGTGGCCGACCCGTTGTCCGTGGAGCACACGGCTTCAAGCTTCTTGGGCCGCAAGCCGGTCCGCTTCGACGCTTTCGCGGATCACCACTCCTTTTCCAGCGCAAACGTCGCCCGGCTGATCCAAAAGGCCAAGGCCGCGAACACGGACCACTTGGTCTGCACGGCCAAGGACGCCGTCAAGGTCCGGAACGTTCTGGCCCAAGACCAGGGACAAGACCAGAAACAGCACTGGTGGAGCCTGGATATGTCGGTCCGGTTCGCGCCGTTCTCAACCGGCGCTCCCCGATTCGAAGATTGGCTGGAACGCCGACTGAGCCCGGCATGATGGTCCGCCCATGCGTCTGAGCCCTTTGAATCAACGCCGCTGGGCCAATTTCCGGAAGAACCGGCGTGGGTATTGGTCGCTGTGGATCTTCCTGGCCCTGTTTCTGGCCACCCTGGGCGCGGAATTCATTGCCAACGAAAAACCGCTATTGATCCGCTACGACGACCAGTGGTTCTTCCCCATCTTCCAGGTCTATCCGGAAACCGCCTTTGGCGGGGACTTCCCCACAGAGGCCTACTACCGCGACCCCTTCGTGGCGGACCTGATCCGGGAAGAAGGCTGGATGCTCTGGCCGCCCATCGCCTACAGCCACCAGACCGTGAACTTCAACCTGGACGTTCCGGCACCCTCCCCGCCCACCTGGGAAAACTGGCTCGGCACCGACGACCAGGGCCGCGACGTGTTGGCCCGGGTCATCTACGGGTTCCGGATTTCCGTGCTTTTCGGCCTGACCCTGACCCTGTCCAGTACGATCATCGGCATTGCCGCCGGGGCGGTCCAGGGGTACTTCGGCGGCTGGACCGACCTGCTTTTCCAGCGCTTCATGGAAATCTGGTCCGGCCTGCCCCTGCTCTACCTGATCATCATTCTCTCGGCCCTGATCGAACCCAATTTCTGGTGGCTTTTGCTGATCATGCTGCTCTTTTCCTGGATGGCCCTGGTGGGCGTGGTCCGGGCGGAATTCTTGCGCACCCGCAATTTCGACTATGTCCGGGCGGCCCGGGCCCTGGGCGTGGGCAACCTGACCATCATGTTCCGGCACATCCTGCCCAACGCCATGGTCGCCACCCTGACCTTCCTACCCTTCATCCTCAACGGCTCCATCACCACGTTGACCTCCCTGGACTTTCTCGGCTTCGGTCTGCCGCCCGGCTCGCCATCCCTGGGAGAACTATTGGCCCAAGGCAAGGCCAACCTCCACGCCCCCTGGCTGGGCATCACCGCCTTCATGGTCCTGGCCGTGATGCTCAGCCTGCTGATCTTCATCGGCGAGGCGGCCAGGGACGCTTTTGATCCGAGGAAGAAGACGGTATAAATAATGTCTGCTCTTCCTTTTGTATTCCGTATCTCCTGGGCGGACACGTAGGTCCGCCCCTACACCGCCTTGCTCCCAACTTCTGACTCCTGACTTCTGACTTCTGACACCCCATGCCCACCTCCCCCCTGCTCCACGTCAGCGACCTGTCCGTCTCCTTTCACGGCTCCGGGACCATCATTCCCGCCGTGCATAAGGTCGGGTTCACGCTGCGCAAGGGGCGGACCATGGCCCTGGTGGGCGAGTCCGGTTCCGGGAAGTCGGTCACGGCCCTTTCCTTGGTCCAGCTCTTGCCCTATCCCCAGGCCTTTCATCCCGGCGGGTCGATTCTGCTAGACGGCCAGGAGTTGCTGGGGGCTTCGGAAGCAGTGCTGCGCGGAGTGCGCGGGGGGCGGATCGGAATGATTTTTCAGGAGCCCCACAGCTCGCTCAATCCCTTGCACACGGTGGAAAAGCAGATCGTGGAAACCCTGCGTCTGCATCAGAAGCTCGCGCCGGACCAGGCCGGAGCGCGGGCCGTGGAGCTGCTGGAGCTGGTGGGGCTGGACGATCCCGGCCAAAAGCTGTCCTCCTGGCCGCATCAACTTTCCGGGGGACAGTGTCAGAGGGTGATGATCGCCATGGCCCTGGCCAACAACCCGGACCTGCTCATCGCCGACGAGCCGACCACGGCCCTGGATGTGACCATCCAGGCCCAGGTACTGGCCCTGCTCAAGGATCTGCGCCGCCGCCTGGGCATGGCCATGCTCCTGATCACCCACGATCTGAACATCGTCCGCAAAAACGCCGACGACGTCTGCGTGATGCGCGAGGGCCGGATCGTTGAGTCCGGCCCCGTGGAGCGGATCTTCACCGCGCCGGAGCATCCCTACACCCAACGTCTCCTGGAAGCCGAGCCCCGGGGCGGCCCGGTGGCCGAACCCGCTTCCACGGAGCCGGTGCTCGCCGGGCGGGAGGTCAATGTCTGGTTCCCGATCAAGAAAGGGTTGCTCAAGCGCACCAAAGGGCACGTCAAGGCCGTCAACGGCGTGGACGTGCGGCTGCATCCCGGCCGGACCCTGGGCGTGGTCGGGGAGTCCGGCTCTGGCAAGACCACCCTGGGCCTGGCCCTGCTGCGCCTGACCGCCTCCACGGGTCGGATCGTCTTCCAGGGCCGGGAGATCCACCAACTGCCTCCCCGAGCCCTGCGCCCGCTCAGGCGAACCATGCAGATCGTTTTCCAGGACCCCTTCGGCAGCCTCAATCCGCGGATGTCCATCGCCCAGATCATCGGCGAGGGTCTGACCGTGCACCGTCTCGGGCACACCCCTCAAGAACAAGACGCCCTGATCGCCGCGGCCCTGAAGGAAGTCGGCCTGGACCCGGACAGCCGCCACCGCTATCCCCACGAATTCTCCGGGGGCCAGCGCCAGCGCATCGCCATTGCCCGGGCCATGATCCTCAAACCGGACGTGCTGGTTCTGGACGAGCCCACCTCGGCTCTGGACATGTCCGTCCAGGCCCAGATCGTGGACCTGCTGCGCACCCTGCAACGCGAACACCGCACCGCCTACCTGTTCATCAGCCACGACCTCCGGGTGGTCCGGGCCATGAGTCACGACATCCTGGTTATGCACCACGGCCACGTGGTCGAACAGGGTCCTGCAGAGGACGTCGTCTCCCGGCCCAAGCACCCCTACACCCGCACGCTGATGGCCGCGGCGTTCGACCTGGAGACCGCGCCGAAATGGCATGATGATGCATCACTACCGAACGGGCCTGATGCTCCAATCGACGCCACGCGACGTGAAAACACAATCAAGGAGTCTTGAGCATGGGCAAAAGCGGACTACGCGGCATCCCCAGGCTGATTCAGGCTTTTGTCTGTTCCGCGAAGGGCTTAAGCGGGGCGTGGCGCGACGAGGAGGCCTTTCGGTTGGAAGTTCTGGCCGCCCTTGTGCTGATCCCCGCCGCGCTGTGGCTGGGTGAGGGCGGCGTGGAGCAGGCCCTGTTGCTGGGCAGCGTGGTCCTGGTCATGATCGTCGAGCTGCTGAATTCCGCGGTGGAAGCCGTTGTGGACCGGGTTGGTCCGGAGCACCATGAACTGTCCGGCAAGGCCAAGGACATCGGCTCCGCCGCGGTTCTGCTCTCCCTGTTCCTCGTCCCGGTGATCTGGGCCCTGGTTCTTCTGGGCTGATCCAACCCCCATCCCATCACCACGCACCATTGGTCGTCGGCCCGCAGGCCAAACGCCCCACGTCGCCGCTCAAGACAACTCGGCCCTCAAGGCAAATCACCTCCCGGCCAAACACTTGAAATACTAAAATTAGTTTGCTTTGAATCGTCCCTGGGTCACCTTGACAAATTGACGGCCCGGCTCCATAGTTAAATATAGACTTTAGGCCCCTCCATTTTATTCAACTCATCAAACCCAGGAGGCCCGACATGTTTTCAACCTTGCTTCGAACACCCCTGCTGGCGGCAATCAGTCTGACGGCCATCCTGATGGTCAGCAACGGCGCATCCGCGCAGCACGACCATGGCGGCAACGAGCATCATGATGCCGAGGATGTCACACCATCATCAATGGCCTTTCAATCCGTCAATGAGCGGATGCATCACGAAATGAATATTATTTTCACCGGCGACGCGGACGTGGACTTCGTTCGCGGTATGATTCCCCACCATCTCGGCGCTGTGGGAATGGCCAAAGTCGTTCTGCAATACGGTAGCGATCCGGAAATCCGTGAACTGGCCGAGGAAATCATCGCTGCCCAGGAAGAGGAAATCTCCATGATGCGCCGTTGGCTGGAAAAACACGGACATAAAGAAACCGTGCACCACTGACCAGGCGAAGCGACATATATCCCCCAGCCTCCCGCGTGACCTTGACCGCCACCACCAATCTTCGTCAATTATAACTCAAAGGAGATACAACCATGGGCGATACGAAAGGAAAGAAAGAGAAAGCCAAGGACAAAAAGCAGAAAGAAGCAAAGAAGGAGAAGCAGAAAAAGGGCAAGTAACAGTGACGATATCGTAACTATTCAGTACATCCTGGGTTGCGCCTTATACCGACGCTGGTTTCGGCCCCGACACTTCCAGCACCTCCCGAACCTTGGCGTCCAGTTCCCTCAACTGGAACGGCTTGCCCAGGAACCCCTTGGCTCCAGATGTCAGGGCGTTTTTACCGTGGCCCTGCCGTGCGTAGCCGCTGGCGATGATCACGTTGGCCTCAGGGTCGAGGCGTAGCAGTTCCTGGAGGCATTTGTGCCCGCCCATGCCGGGCATGTTCAGGTCCAGCAGGACCAGGTCAATGTCCCGAACGCGACCCTTGTACACCATCAACGCTTCTTCCCCGGTGGCCGCACTGAGCACGGTATAACCGAAGTCCTCCAAGGCTTCGCGGGTCAATTCCCGAAGCTCCGGCTCATCGTCCACCACCAGAATGGTTTCACCGCCGCCTCTGCGCCCGGCTACCTGCGCCGGTTCCTCCCTCGGCACCGCGCTGGTTTCCGCGGCGGGCCAGTAGATGTCAAATGTTGTACCCTGGCCCCGGACGCTGCGGCATTCTATGAACCCACCATGAGCGGCAACGATCCCGTACACCGAGGCCAAGCCCAGGCCGGTGCCCTTGCCCACCTCCTTGGTGGTGAAGAAGGGATCGAAGGCATGATCCAGAACGTCCTGATCCATGCCGCACCCCGTGTCCGTCACCGAGAGCAGGACGTGGCACCCTTTGGCCGCGCCGGGGTGCGCGGCCACGAAATTCTCGTCCAGGCAGGCGTTGACGGTCCTGAATTCCAGCCGTCCGCCGTCGGGCATGGCATCCACGGCATTGTTGGCCAAGTTGAGCAAAACCTGCTGCACCTGCGCCGGGTCCGCGGCCAGGGTCCAGATCAGCGGGTCGAGGCGCGGTTCCAGGGCGATCATTCTGGGGATGGTCCGCTCCAACATTTGGAGGACATCCCGTACCTCCTGGTTCAGGTCCACATGGATCTTTCGGGATTCGACCTTGCGACTGAACAACAGCAATTGCTCCACGAGCTTGGCGGCCCGGTCCATGGAGCGGGCCACGGTCCGCAGCCGCTCCGTGTCCCGGAACGCGAAGGATTCTGACTGCAGCAGCATCTCAATGTTACCGCTCATGGCCTGCAGCAGATTGTTGAAATCATGGGCCACGCCACCGGCCAGGATACCCACGGATTCCACCTTCTGCACCTGAAAAAGCTGGGCTTGCAGCTTTTCCCGATCTTTCTCGGCCTGCTTGCGGGCCGTGATGTCGGTCATAAAGCCGTTGTAGACCGGATTGCCCTGGGCATCCCGAGTCAACCTGGAATCCAGCGAGGCCCAGAAAGAACGGCCGTCACGGCGTTTCAGCTCCACCTCGAAGCCGGTAGCCTGTCCGTGTCGGCTCAGGAGTTCCTTGTAACGTTCCCGTTCCGCGGGATTGACGTAAAGCTGCGCGGCGATATCCGTGACCTGGGCGACCATTTCCTCCGGACCGGCGTACCCGGCCATCCGGGCGTATTCCGGATTGACAAACAGATAGCGGCCCTCCGGCGTGGCCTGAAAAATTCCCAAGGGCGCTTCAGAAACGATTTGCAAGTACCGCCTGTCGGCGTCCTCGGCCTTGTGGGCCAGTTCACGCTGGTGTTCCCACAACCGTTGATAGGTTTCCACCCCTTCCAGGGCCGCGGCCCCGGCCAAAAGCACAATGGACAGCAGGGCCAGATAGGTGTCTGGAATCGTGCTCACCTCCTGCCCCAACACGCCGACGAACATACCCCACATCCGAATCGGCGTGGCCAAGGCGTGCAGAACCAGGCGCTCGTCCCTGTTGATTCCGAGCAGGATTTCCGACCGGCCATGGCGCAATATCCTGGAAAAGGAATGGTCGTTGATGAGCGCGTCGATCTCCCGGTCCAAAGTGGCGGCATGGTCCGGGGGGTCGCAAAACTCTCGGGCAAAGGAATGATCCGGCTGGACCAGAAAAAAGGAGACCGCCTTCAGGTCCATCAGGTAACGCGCCTTTCCGGCGATTTCCCTGAGCACAACATGACCATCCCCAGCCTGGACCAATGGCGTGGCAAAATGTCCCAGCCCAGCGGCCATTTCCAAAGCCTCCACGGACTGTCGGCGCTGTTCGCGCAGGAAACGAACCTCGGCTTCCAGGCGCTGGATCAGTTCTTGGTCCAATTGCATGGAGTCACCTATTCACTCTGGAGAAACACGTGCAGAATATCCCTGATCTGGCGGTCGGCTTGACGGACCAGGGGGCCGATGTCGCTGAGAGACATGCCGATCAGATCCCAGACAGAAACATGAAGTGGGGGAAGAACGCCTGCACCAGCAGCCCCGACTCCGGCGGCCATGGCCAGGAGGTTGGCCAGGTGCAGAATACCGGCTTCGACCGGGAGAGGAGCTCGCTCCGGGGCATGATGCCAACGGATCATATCCGCCAAGTTTTCCGGCAACCGCCATTGCCGACAGAGCATCCCGCCGACCTGGGCGTGATCAAAACCCAGTAGCTCTTGTTCCACTAGATACAGAGGGACACCCGGGCCCCGGGAGAGGAACATGGCCTGAGCACAAGCATCGGGCATCTTGCTGAGCATGACCAGCCAGCCCAGGTCGTGCAGGAGTCCGCCGGTAAAGCAGCGTTCCCGTGACACGCCCCGGACATGGATGGCGATCAGGCTGGCATACACCGCCGTGCTGACGCTGTGCTTCCAGAACTGCTCCATGTTCAGGGTCGCCGGGGGAATGCCCTTGAAAGCGCTGACCACGGAAATGCCCAGTGCCAGGGAGGACAGTTCCCTGGTGCCCAGCAGGGCCACGGCCCGGGGGATGGAATCGATTCGGGACGGAAACGTGTACAGCGGGCTATTGACCAGTTTGAGCAACTTCGCGGATAGACTGCTGTCCTTGCCCACCACTTCGGCGACATGAAAGGCGGAACTGTTGGGAGACTCCAAAACCTCCATGATCTTCCCATACACCACCGGCAAGGAAACCAAGCCCTCATGGGCCTGGACCAGCTTTCCCGCCGCCTGCTCTCCGTCCTCGGACCGCGCGACGCGCAGTTCCGGTACGGGTTGCTGCTCGTCGGCAAAGCACTCAGGCTGCTTGCCCGCGGCCAGATCCAAGGCCGTGCGCTCCACCGCGATGCGAACGATTTCCCGCATCGCCGGGTGATCGTCCGTGGCGCACCGCAGGAACGGCGCCAGCCGCGACAGGCTTTGCTCCAGAAGCTCCTCTCCGATGTCCGCCGCCCTGTCCGCGTCCACCCGGTCCTGGTCCAGGCCGACAATCTCCGCCCGCCGAACTCCCCAAGCCTTGCCCACCGTGATATACCGGTCCCGCAACGCCGTGCCCCGGGGCAACAAAAAACGGCCATCCGGCGCTACAAGATCAGCCCCCAAAACCATGCCCGGCTCAAGACAGTCAATATTGATCCACCCCATGAAAAGAATCCTTCGTCGAATTACCCGACAGGTTGCATGCCCATGGCTTGCACCAAGCCCTCTATATTTCCGGCTTCAGCGAATGATTCGTGCCCCTTGGACTTCCAAGGCTTGAATACGCGTCGCCTCCATCCCGTCCATTTCCGGCATCTGGGTGTCCAGGAGGATAGCGACAAAGTTGATGGAGCCCTGACCCGGCTCGGCCTCCACGGACACCACCCCGCCCATCCTCTCCACCAAACATTTTGAACTGGACAAGTCCAGGCCTGCGCCCTGATAAGGGCGGGGGTAGGAATCGTCAACCTGGGTGAAGGGCTCGTCCCCGTTCAGAGCTTCTTTCAGGCTCGCAAAACTCACAACCGCGACGACTCCACCAGCAGGCCGAAGGGCAGCATCACGTGCATGGTTGTTCCTTGGCCGAACGCGGTTTCCACGGTCAGGGAACCACCATGCAGCTCCACGAGCCGACTGACCACGGCCAGTCCGAGGCCCGCGCCTTCGTGTCTGCGGGTATAGGAACCGTCGGCCTGCGTAAAGGCCTGAAAAATATGCGGCAAGCGTCCATCCGGGATACCGATGCCCGTATCCGAGACGCTGAACAGCAACCTGATTTTGCCGCTCATGTCTGAAGTCAACGGGAAAACCTCCAGGCAGACCCGGCCCGAGTCGGTGTATTTGAGGGCATTGCCCACTAGGTTGAAAAGAATCTGTCGAACGCCGATCTCATCGCCGATGAGTGTTTGCGGCACGGAAGGCGCAATGGAGAAGTCCAGTTCGATTCCCTTGTACTTGGCCGTGACGGCAAACAGTTCCTGAACCAACCGAGACGTTTTGCGCGGTTCGAAAGCGTGTTCGCGAACCTGAACCGTCTTGGACTCCAGACGGGAAAGGTTGAGGATGCCGGACAGCAGGGCGTTCAGACGCTCGGCACCCCCCAGCGCCAGCTCCAAAAATTCCCGCTGCTCCTCGTTCAGGCCGGTGCTTTTGAGGATTTGCAACATGCCGATGACCCCGTTAAGCGGCGTGCGGATTTCGTGGCTCATATTGGCCAGGAATTCCTTTTTCCCTTCATTGGCTGCCTCGGCCGCCTCCTTGGCCCGGATCAGGGACTGCTCGGCCTGCTTGCGCTCGGAGATATCCACGACGAGCCCGTGAGAGCAGGCGATATTCCCGTCGTGATCACGGATCGCCTTGATCGTGAAGGACACCCAGCACGGCGTTCCGTCCCTCCGTTTCAAGACGCACTCCCGGTTCACGACCTTGCCCTGCTTTGCCAACAGGTCCAGGATCATCGCCCTGTCCTCCGGGTTCGCGTAAATCTGCCGGGCTATGTCCGTCACGGATTGCAGCAGTTCGTCGGGTGTGCTGTATCCAAGCATGCGAGCCATAGTTGGATTGGCGGACAGGAATCGACCTTCCGGGGTAGAATGGAAAATGCCGATGGGCGCTTTATCGATCAGATGCAGGAAATCCTCCTGGGTCGATAGTCGGCATGCGTGGAGGGCTTCCCGGCTTTCGCCTGGAACTGTTGTCGGGGCTGTTGCCGGGCGGTCCGGATTGGTCGCCGGATGATTCTTGGATTCGGGTTTCACGATTGTCCCTCCGTTAGCGATCCTGCCGAGAACGGCACATCATCCACGGGTTGTATCCAGCGGGCCTGGTCCATGAGGGTGCGCCGCACCTCATGCAGAAGATCGGAGACATGATCCTCAATTCCTGGCTTGCCCGACGTCCGGCCAGCCTCTTCGATCCGCCGGGCCGACTCGGCCAGGGCCGGAAACCCGGCGTTCAAGGCCGAGCCTTTCAAAGCGTGGGCCTCAATGACCGCGGACCGAAGCTGATCAGCGGCGACAAGGCGTTCCAACTCCGCGACTCTCTCCGGTAATTGTTCCAGAAAGGTGCGCTGTACCCAAAGGGCGGTCTCTTCGTCTCCAGCGAGTCTTCCCAGCAATTCGCCAAAATTCCTCATCGGATACGACACCAGAGGTACACGAGGGGCCACCTTCAGCCCGTTTCCGTATGCATTGGAAGTCCGCCCCAAGGGTGTCGCATCAGGGCTTTCAAGGCCGGCCCGCTTTGCCTCTTGATGCACCTCGAGGCAAAGCTCTTTTGCCTCGTCATCCCGTCCGCGCCGCGGCAACCATTTGCCCAGAACCCTGGCCAGGTCCGTTAAAATCATCGGCTTGGTCAGGTAATCATCCATCCCCGCCGCGAAGCACACCACCCGATCCTCCCTCGACACTCCGGCGGTCATGGCGATAATCGGTAGGCGAGGAGAGGGATGAGGGATGAGACCTGAAACCTGAAGATCGGAAATCCGATCTCCGACGTCCGACGTCCGACGTCCGTCTTCCGCCTTCCGAATTTCCCGCGTTGTGGCAAGCCCGTCCATCTCCGGCATTTCCACGTCCATGAGCACCAGGTCGTAGTTTTTGCGTTTCAGGGATTCGAGGGCCTGCAGGCCGGTGGAGGCCAGGTCCGCGGTGACGCTCAGTCGATGAAGCATGCGGAGGATGACCTGCTGATTGACGGCGTTGTCTTCAGCCACCAGCACATGGCCATGAAACGTCGGCAGATCAACGCTCCGGTTGCTGATCGTGTTGCCGCGCCACGGGTCGGCCTGGACGGCCGCCCCGTGAAACACAGCCGTAAACCAGAATTCCGAACCCTGGCCAAGGATGCTCCGCACGCCGATCTCCCCGCCCATCATCTCGGCCAACTGCCTGGAAATAGCCAACCCCAGCCCGGTACCACCGAAACGCCGAAAAATTGAGGATTCCGCCTGGGAGTATCTGTCGAAAATGGCACCCAACTTGTCCTCGGCGATGCCGATGCCGGTGTCCGAAACCGTGAAGAGGAGCAAGACTTCATTTTCGGAAGGGCTGAGGGCTGAAACCTGAGACCTGAAACCTGAAGAATCTTCATCATTCATCACTCTACCAACATCAATCCTCACCTCGCCCTTTTCCGTGAACTTGACCGCATTGCCGGCCAGGTTGAGCAGGATTTGACGCAGGCGGCCGGGGTCGCCCTGGAGCAGGAGGGGGACGTTTGGGGCGATATAGTGGGAGAAGCGTAAGTTTTTGCGTTGGGCCTGCACACTGATGATCGTTGCGCAGTCATCAAGTATCTGGCTCAGATCGAAATCCTGGATGTCCAGCGAAAAATGACCGGCCTCAATCTTGGAGAAGTCCAAGATGTCGTTGATCAGGTTCAGGAGAGCCTTGCCGCTGGTCTCAATGGTTTCCACCATCCGCCGCTGGTCTCCGGTCAGGTTTGAGTCCAGAAGCATCTCGGCCATGCCGACCACCCCGTTCATCGGGGTGCGGATCTCGTGGCTCATGCCGGCCAGGAAGTCGCTCTTGGCCTGGGAAGCGGCCATGGCCATCCGGCGCTGCGTCTCGTCGTCGATCATGGTCAGCACAACCTGTCGTCCGGCCAGGGACAACTTGACCGCGGATACAAAGGTGGAAAGGCGTCGGCCGGATTTTGCCGAGAACACAACGGGGGAGTCGCGAAAGGCGTCCTCATGCTGGAGAAGGCGCAACAGGCGGCCGGGGTCGTCCGGGTCGGTCCAGATTCCCAGATTCGTCAACCGCCGTCCGATAACTTCCGCGCGGGAGAAGCCGAAAATGTTGACGCAACGATCGTTGACGTCAATGAGCCGCCCGGAGCGCAGATTGGAGATGATCAAGGCCGCGGGGCTGTAAAGGAAGGCCTTGGTAAAGCGGTCCTCGCTTTCGCGCAGGGAGTTTTCCAGTTGCCGCTGTTGCCGCTTGTTCTGGCGAAGCAGGCTGGCCCGCTCCAATGCCTTGTTCAAGGCATGCTCAAGAATGGCCGAATTCATCAACGGCTTGGTGATAAAGTCCCAGGCCCCTAGTCGAATGGCCCGTAGCGCGTCTTCAATCGTGCCGACTCCGGACAGGACGATAATCGGCAGATCTGGAAATTCCAGCACCGCATGCTCGATGAACGCGTACCCGTCCATGACCGGCATGCGCAAATCCACGATCACCGCAACGAAAAATCCAGGAGTTTCACGAAGAATTTTAAGTCCTTGCAGCCCGTTCCCCGCCTCCACGGACGGATGATCCATGTCCTCCAGAAAAGAACACAGGCCATGCCGCAGCCTCGGTTCATCGTCGATGACCAGGATGGTACAGGCGGCTTTTTTCCATGCATCGATATCGCGCATACCCCTCCGACTCATTGAAAACGCCGGTCAATCCCTCCACATGGTCTGAACAGCCCGGATCTCGTCCAGAACGAGAAAAAAGGCCTCCACGACCTTGGGATCGAATTGCGTCCCAGCCCCTTGATGGATGATTTCCAGACATTGCTCTTCCGGAAGCGCGGTCTTGTAGGGGCGTTCACTGGACAGGGCGTCGAAAACATCCACCACGGAAACGATACGGGCAACAAGGGGAATCGCCTCACCCTGGAGGCCGAAAGGATAGCCATTTCCGTCCCAGCGTTCGTGATGAAACATGGCCAGAACCCGCGCCATGCCCAACAGTTCGTTGTCCCCAGACGGGATCGCTTTCGGATCTGAACAGCTTCGAAGGGCCTCTTCCTGGCTGATCAATGGCCCGAGAATCTCGCAGCCGTACAGACAATGAAGCTGCATAACCTTCCATTCCGCATTGTCCAGTTTGCCGGGTTTGAGCAGAATTTCGTCAGGGATCCCGATCTTGCCCACATCGTGCAAAGGGGCGCATTCCCGCAACATTTCGCGCTCGGCCTCCGGCAGCCTCATGGCACGGGCCACCAGAGCACTGATTTCCCCGACCCTGACGACATGGTTGCCGGTCTCGTTGTCCTTGAACTCCGCGGCCCGGCTCAACCGCTGCATGATCTGCCGGCGGGTGGTCTCCAGTTCAGCGGTGCGCTCTCGGACGAGTTTTTCCAGATTTTCCTTGTAGGCCCGGTTTTCCTTGATCAATCGCGCCCGATCCAGAACCTTACGTAGCGTATGCTCCAGGATGTCCATCGAATACACCGGCTTGGTGATGAAATCCCAAGCCCCCAGACGCATGGCCCGCAGGGCGTCGTCCACCACGCCTACTCCGGAAAGCACGATGATCGGCGTCTCCGGAGCCTCTTGAACGGAATGCTGGATAAACCCGTACCCGTCCATGACCGGCATGTTCAGATCCACGATCACGGCCTCGACCCGATCCAGATGCTCACGCAACAGCTCCAGCCCGCGCAAACCGTTCTCCGCATCCAGAACATCGAAATCCATGTCCTCCAGAATCGCGCACAAAGCGCGCCGCAATCCGCCTTCATCGTCAACTATCAAAATGGACATATGCCTATCCTTATCTTACCCTGAAAATGAGGGCATCCGAGACCAAACCCGTGCATCGAACTGAACAACAGACAACCCGGAATGAAACCGACTCATGACCTCGCCTCATTTGCTGGAGATGAGGGCAATTCGACAACGAACCGCGCGCCCTCCCCTGGACTGGATTCAACCCACATTCGGCCTTTATGGCCCTTGGTGACGATGAAATAGGACACGGACAGTCCCAGCCCCGTGCCTTGTCCGGGCGGCTTGGTGGTAAAGAAGGGCTCGAATATCCGGGCCTGGATTCCCGGGGGTATGCCCGGTCCGTTGTCTTCCACCTCAATGCGTACCCCGTCGGAAAGACCGGACACCCGGATAGCGATGCGCGGAGTTTCCACCGGAGGCACGGACTCCGCCATGGCCTGAGCCGCGTTGCGCAACAGGTTCAGGACCACCTGCTCGATCTCGGTGGCGGTGCAGATTATTCTCGGCAGATCAGTGCTGATGTCCTGATTGACCTGAATTCGCTTGAAGTCGTAGCTCTTCTTGAGATCGTAATCGCTTTGGGCCAGGGTCAGGGCCTTTTGAACAGTATCCGCCAGGTCGCAGACATCGCGACGGGATTCACTCCTGCGGGTGAAGTCCAGCATATGCCGAATAATGGCCGCGGCCCGCAAGGTCGCGGACTGGATGTCCGCCATGAAAACATCCAGCTTTCTGACACGCATGTATTCGGCCAAGAGTCCCAAATCCAGCCCGATGGTCGCGGCGGCCTCCTGATTTTTGCGAAAATCCGCCCTGGAACGTTGCTCCAGGTTCTGAACGGCTTGGAGCACGATGCCCAGAGGATTGTTGATCTCATGGGCAATGCCCGCGGCGATCCCGCCCACGGACATCATCTTCTCGGTTTCGACCATCATCTCCTGCATCTTCTTGGACTCGGTAATGTCGTCATAGGTTCCGAGCATCCCGTAAATCCGCCCGGCATCGTCCAGCAAGGGAACCTTGGACATCCGCAGCCAGACCTCCCTGTCCCCGAAAACATGGCGTCTCTCAATGTTCAACACCGTTTCGCCGTGCTCCAAGACTCGGCGATCACCCTTGCGGTGTGCTTCGCCATGCCCAACCCATCTCAGAGCGAAATCATCCTTGCCGACTAGGCTTTCCGGCTCCGCATGGCCCGCATCCCCGGCAAACAGACGGTTACAGCCCAGATAGCAATGATCCAGCCCCTTCCAGTAGACACGCACCGGAATGGTGTTGATAACCTCATGGAGCATCCGGCGCGAGGCGACAAGCTCCACTTCCATCCTTTTGCGCTCCGTCACGTCCAGCACGATGCCCTGGTATTCGACCACCTGCCCGCCTTCATCCTGGATCATGAACGTGCGATCCTCAACCCAGCGGACCCCGCCGTCCCTGGCCACGATCCGGTATTCCTGCTGGAACCGATCGACCTTCCTGAACGCGTAATCCTCGAGTTCCCGACTCAACCGTTCCTGGTCCTCGGGATGGACCAGGGCGGCATAACGCACCTTGCCGGACATCAACTCATCACGGGAGTAACCGAACTGGCTTACGTTCCGCGAGACCATGATCACCGGCCAATCAGGAGCTTCCTTCCACCGGAAAAGAATGGCCGGACTGTTTTCCACCACAATGTTCGCCTGCTTCAATTCTTCCTCTGCACGTTTACGCTCGCTGATGTCGCGGTCAAAGGCGATGGCAAGAAAGCGTCCTTTGTGTTCCAGGTAGTTTGTGGTCACCTCCACGGGGAAAATGCGTCCATCCTTGGCCCTATGGCGGGATTCGAAACGCATTGCTCCGACCCGACGCATCGTCTCCTTGTGCTCCTCCCAGTTTTCGACCGGAAAGTCCGGATCAATCTCAAAAACAGACATTCTCAACAGTTCATCACGGGAATAGCCCATGGACGAACAGGCCGCATCGTTCACGTAAATCAGAGCGCCCCGGTCATCCACCCAAACAATGCTGTCCTGGGCCCGATCCATGGCGAACTGGGTCAGTTGTAAGGCTTCCTCGGCCTGTTTTTGAGAGGACACATCCCTCTGAACGGCCAGGAGGCGTTCTTGCCCGGCCAGGACAACGCGTTTGAGACTGGTTTCCATCCAGAAAAGATGCCCATCCCTATGTCTGCAATGCCATTCAAAGAGCTGTGGCTCTCCGGCAATAGCCTTCCGCACCAACTCATCAGCCTGTTCCTGGATATATGGAGGTATGCCGGAACTTATGTCCCCCACCCGGACTCTCTGCATTTCCTCTCTGGAATAACCGAATTTTTCGAGCACGACGCTGTTTACATCGAGAATCTCTCCCGTATCAAGATCATGAATATAAAGAGCATCATTCACCGCGTTAAATACCGCGCGGTAGGTGGCCTCGGAATGTTTCAACGCCTCCTCGGCCTGCCTGCGTTCCGTTATGTCCCTGGCCGTGGTGACCACCCCTTGCACCTGGCCGTTCGCATTGAGTTCAGGAACGCAGAGCCAGTCGATCCATACCCCGTTGGGCAACATGAATTCGATCCGCTGGACCTCGCCGGTTTCAAATACCCGGGCTAGCGTTTCTTCCCATAGCCGGTTCAACTCCTTCGGAAACCCGAGTTCCTGATGGGTTTTGCCGATCCAATCCTCCACCGGGATGCCCGTTTGCACAGCGGCCATTTTATTGACGTACGTAAGTCGAAAATCCCGGTCAAAACGCATGATTGTATCCAGGAAGTTTTCCGTCAAGGCGCGATACTGTTCCTCGCTTTTGCGCAGGGCGTCCGCTGCCTGAAGCCTGTACCGCTCGGCCAGATGACCCCGCCAGGAAAAATACAGAGCAACAGCGGTCACCAGGAGAAGAATCCCCACTCCGGCATAAGTGGCGTCCCTGGTGATCCGGCCAATCTCTTGCCGCACGTCGATCATGTACACGCCGGTTCCGAGCACCCAGCCCCAGGGCTGAAAATCCTTGGCATAGGCGTACTTCAAGTCAATGTTGTGGGATTCGTCCATTACCTCCCAGTAGTAGGTGACCAGTCCCTCGCCATGTTCACGGGCAGCCTGGACCATTTCCGCGACAAAGCGCCTGCCCCTGATATCCTTGAGATTGGAGATATCCCTGCCCACGTGTCCCGGCTGGTAGGGGTGGACCAGGGTCACATGGCCGTAGTCCAGAATCCAAAAATAATTACGACCCTCGTCATCGTAGCGCATGGAATGGACTATGCGTTTGGCCGTGTCCTGAGCCTCCTCCAGCGTCAGTTCGCCTTTGTCCACCCGTGCATGCAAAGCGTCCAGGATCGACCAGGCGCTCTGAGCCATGGAGCGGACCATGGAAATTTTCTGATCCATCAGTGCTGTCTGCAACTTGGGCAAAAGCAAGGCGAACAGGACGACGCCGATGAGCAGGACGCTTAAAAGCGCCGGGAAGGTGGTCTTGATAATGGCTCGAAGCATGGCTGATTCCCCGATGGGTCGCTTGTCTTCACTTGATACTCGGGCTTGTCCGCCACCCGTTCACATCAATCCCGCTCGTCCATGGATTGTTGGTCATCCCCGCCCGCCGGTCCATGGACGGGCAAGGCCACGAAGAACGTGGTTCCCTGGCCCGGAGTGCTTTCGGCCCAGAGCATTCCCTCGTGCAGGGCGACGAATTCCTTGCATAGAACCAGCCCGAGTCCGGTACCCGGCTCCCCGGCCGTGCCGGGGAAGGACTTGTTTTGCCCCAGGGCGAACAAACCGCCGAGGGTTTTCCTGTCCATGCCGATCCCGGTGTCCCGGACGGACAGGATGATGTCGTCTTCCCTTTGCTCGGCGCAGACGGTCACCACGCCTCCGGGTTTGGTATATTTGACGGCATTGAAAAGCAGATTGCGGATGATGGTGTCCAGCATGGAGTCGTCCGCGGTGAGCAGCAGACCGGATGGAACCTGGGAACGCAGGGCGACGTTCTTTTGCTGGGCAACGTGACGCGCCAATTCCAGGTTCGCGTCCACCACCTTTTCCAGGTCGCAGGCTCCCGCTTCGCACTGCTTCAACCCTTGCAGGGTCCGGGACCAATGCAGGAGGTTTTCCAGCAACTGCAAAACATTCTGAACCGATTGGCCCATGGCCCGGAGCACGGGACGGATAGCATTCCAGTCTTCGGCCTGATCCTCTTCGACGAGCAGCTTCGTGAATCCGTGAATCCCGGTCAGCGGCGACATCAGGTCGTGGGCGATGATCGAGAAAATCAGATCCTTTTCCGCCAAAAGAATCTGGAGTTGTTCATTTTTCTCCCGGATTTCCTCTTCCGCATGCTTCTTGGCGCTGATGTCGATCACGAAACCTTGAAAGCACTGGAGAACGCCGCCTGGTCCCCGGAGCGCACGCACGCTCAGGGACACCCAGATTTTTGTTCCGTCCCGACGCCACATCTGACATTCATGGTTATGGATTTCCCCATGCGCGGCCATCTGGCGCAAAACAAGCTCGCGTTCGGACGGCTCGCAATAGACCTGTGTGGCGATGTCCGTGATGGATTCCAGCAGATTTTCGGCGGAATCATAACCCATAGCGCGGACCAGGGCCGGATTGACGGCAAGAAAACGCCCATCGGGCGTGGATGCATAAACCCCGATGGGCGCGTTGAGAAACATATCCTCCAGAGAGTCCATGGCCCCCTGGCATACGTGCGTGGCACCGCCGTCGTCACGATCCGATCCGGACACGGACGCCTCCTTTCTGATTGATTCTCTCCCAAGGAGATCTATTTGGAAGCCGAAGCGCGGCTCAACCGTTCACAGCCTCCGTGGAGGGAAACACAAGCCCATGGCGTTCTCCAGGAGTTTACGGACCCGGCCGGTTAGGCTTTTGTTTGCGGCATAAGTCGTTGACCTTCTAATATCATTACAATTTCCTGTCCAACACGAACTCCTGCTTCTTACCGGGCCTGAGCAGCTCCCGCACTCGACCCAGAAGGCGGGTCAGA
This sequence comes from Desulfonatronum sp. SC1, assembly GCF_003046795.1. Classification (NCBI taxonomy): domain Bacteria; kingdom Pseudomonadati; phylum Thermodesulfobacteriota; class Desulfovibrionia; order Desulfovibrionales; family Desulfonatronaceae; genus Desulfonatronum; species Desulfonatronum sp. SC1. The sequence continues at coordinate 41,369 of NZ_PZKN01000009.1, forward strand.
TCGCAGGGTTTGAGAAAGATGCTCCGGTCGGCCACGCCCAGTTCGACCAGGGTCGCGTGCAGTTCGGCATCCACTGAGCCGGTGTGTACCAGGAAATGTCGGCACAGCTTCTCCTGGACGGACGCCCGGATAAAGGCCGTGCCGTCCATACCCGGCAGGCGGATGTCCACGATGCAGAGATCCGCCGGTTCGGAACGAAGCATTACCAGGGCTTCCTCGCCCGTTTCGGCCTCGACCACGTGGAAAACTTCCATGTCTTCGAAGTACGTAGACAACTGACACCGGAGCTGCTGCTCGTCCTCCAGAATGAGTACTTTGGGCGGAGTCGTGCTCATGATGCCTCCTTCGGGGTCGTGGCCAGGGGGAGATCGATGATGAACCGGGTGCCCGTGCCGGGAGTGGACTCAACGCGCATCCGCCCTCCATGGTTTTTGGTGATGATGAAATACGACACGGAGAGTCCCAGGCCCGTACCTTGCCCCGGTGCCTTGGTGGTGAAGAACGGTTCAAAAATCCGCGGCAGCACGTCCCCGGGGATGCCCGGCCCGTTGTCCTCCACCACGATCCGCACCGCGTCGGTCTCGGTTGCGGCCCGAACCGTGATCCAAGGATTCTCCAGAGGCGGCTGCACCTCGTTCATGGCCTGGGCAGCGTTGCGCAGGAGGTTCAGGAGAACCTGCTCGATTTCCGTCTCCGTGCAGCCGACCCGGGGCAGACTGGGGTCGATCTCCAGGCGGACGTCGATCCGCTTGAAATCGTATTTCTTTTTCAGGTCATAGTCGCTTTGGGCCAGAGTCAGGGCGCGCTGGATGATCACGCCTAGGTCGCAAACCGTGAGCACGGATTCGCTGCGCCGAGTAAAGTCGAGCATGTGCCGGACGATGGATGCGGCGCGCAGGGCCGCGGATTGGATGTCGGCAATGAACACGTCCAGTTTGCGCCGTTGCATGTAGGCCTCCAGCAGGCCCAGATCCAGCCCCACGGCCTCGGCGGCCTCCACGTTCTTCCAGAAATCCGTTCGGGTCCGCGTCTCCAGGTTCTGGGCCGCCTGAAGGACGATCCCCAGGGGGTTGTTGATCTCATGGGCGATTCCCGCCGCGATTCCACCCACGGAGACCATTTTTTCGGACTGGATCATCATCTCCTGCATTTTCTTGGCTTCGGTGATGTCGCGGATCACGGCCAGGATGTGCGGCTCCCCGTCGATGGGCAGTACCAGAGATGCGATGGAGCAATGAATGATCTCCCCGTCCTTGCGGCGGGCCTTGAGTTCAAAATTGATGAGCGGCTCGCCGGCCCGCAGCCGTTGATAAATGACCTCCCGGTCTTCAGGGATCGGATAAAACTGCAATTCCGTGGTCATGCGTCCCAGACACTCTTCACGGGTGTAGCCGCACAACCGGAAAAAGGCCTCATTGGCGTCGCGAATGACTTCGGTGTGCAGATGAACCACGATGATGGCGTCCGGCGAAAGCTGAAACAGCCTGGAGAACTTCTCTTCCGAAGCCCGCAAAGAGGCCTCGGCCCGCTTGCGCACGCTGATGTCCTTGATGGTCCCATCGATGAATCTCGGATTGCCCCGAACGTCTTTTTCCAGGGAGGCGTTGATGATGGTCTGGAAGCTTGTCCCGTCCTTGCGCTTGAAATCGATTTCCATGGAAACGCCGTCCGGGGAGGCCTCCAGAGCGTCCAGGAGCTTGCGACGATCTCCTGGAGCGGGGTAGATATCCGTGGCCAGATCGCGAACCTGCTCCATAAACTCATCCCGGTCAGCATAGCCGAACATCCGGGCCATCGCCGGATTCACCTCCACGGGCTTGCCGGGAATCGTGGTTCGGAAGATGCCCACCGGCGCATTGTTGAATATGGCCCGATAGCGTTCCTCGCTGGCCCGCAGCTTACGGCGCATAAAAATAGTGATCAGGCCCAGGCAAATGATCAGTGACCCCAGGAAAACGCCCGCAACCTTGATGCGCTGGATCTGCTCCCGGTTCAGCCCCCCAGGACCGTCCAGGGCGATCCAGCGTTTTTCGACTGCGCGGATTTCTTCGTCCGAGACGGTCTGCATGGCCTTGTTCATGGCGCTGTAAAGCAAGGGATACTCACGGCTGACCCCGAAACTGAGGTGGTAAATCATGTCCGTGGGCCCGGCCACCCGCAGGTTGGGCAACTTTTGCTCCTCGATGTAGTAAACGCCCACGGCCATGTTTTCGATCATGGCGTCCACCAGGCCGAACGCCACGTCCCGCAAACCGGCCCGGGAGTTTTCCACGGGGACGATCTCCAGAATATCCGCGTAGTTCTCGCGCAGGAACGTCTCTGTCACGTAGCCCTGGACCGCGGCCACCCGCAGCCCCTTGAAATCCTCCAGCGTCCGCGCCCTGGTCCGATTCTTGGTGGTGATCACCACGACGGGAATATTGATATAAGGTTCGCTGAACAAGGCGAAACGCTCCCGTTCAGGCGTGTTGGCAATGACCGGAGCCACGGCCGCCTCCCCGCTTTCCAGAACCTCCAGCAACCGGGGCCAGGAGGTAGCCGGGACCACTTGAAAAGAAATGCCGAGCCGCGACGCGATCAAGGCCATGACCTCTGCGGCCATGCCCCTGAATTCCCCTCTTTCGGACGCATACTCGATGGGCGGGAATGTTCTGTCGTACCAGAGAACCAGTTTGTCCTGGTTGTCCGAAAGCCAAGCCCGTTCCTCTCCGGTCAGACCGACGTCCGCGCCGCGGACGGCTCCCCCCAGGGGCGAAACCACGATCAAAGCCGTCACGAGGACGATCAACCCGACGCGCTGGAGTATTGTTTTTTCACCCATCCAGCACCTCCCGCACTTTGGCCGCCAGTTCCTTCAACTGATACGGCTTGCCGAGAAAGCCTTTGGCCCCTGTCCGCTGGAGCTCCTCTGCCAGCTTGTGGTCGGCGTATCCGCTGGCAATGAGTACCCGGACTGTGGAGTCCACGGTCAGCAGCTCCCGCAGGCACTGGCGACCGCCCATGCCGGGCATGCCCAGATCCATGACGACCATGCCGATGTCGTGGCCCTGGTCCGCATAGATGGCCAAAGCCTTCTCGCCGCTGGAGGCGGTTAGCACCGTGTAGCCGAACTCCTCCAGGGCCTCCCGTGTCAGGTCGAGTATCTGCTCGTCGTCATCCACCAGCAGGATGGTTTCCCCGCCGTCCAGGTTGATCGGAACAGCCGGAACGTCTGGAATCTCGTCCGCCTCCGCGGCGGCCTCCACGGCTTTTGCCGCTGGCCAGTAAATCCTGAACGTCGCGCCCCGGCCCGGCTCACTGTAGCAGAGAACCAATCCGCCATGGCTGGTGACAATGCCGTAGGCCGAGGCCAAACCCAGACCTGTACCCTTGCCCATTTCTTTTGTGGTGAAAAACGGGTCGAAAATCTGGGCCAGGGTCGTCTCGTCCATGCCCCGACCCGTATCCGTCACGCACAACAACACATGCGGTCCTGGCTCCAGGTTGAAATGCGAGCGGACAAACTCCTCGCCCAGAGTCACATTGCCGGTTTCCAGAATCAACCGTCCTCCGTCGGGCATGGCATCCGCGGCATTGGTTCCCAGGTTCAGCAGCACCTGCTCCACCTGCACTGGATCGGCCAGGACCGGCCAAAGATCGTCCTGGAGGCGCAATTCCAAGGAGACCATTTTGGGAATGGTCCGTTCCAGCATCCTGGCCGCGTCTTCCACCGCATGGTTCAGGTTCAATCGCTGCCGCTCCACCACGGCCTTGCGGCTGAACTGCAAGAGCTGCCTGACCAACCGAGCACCCCGGTCAATGGACTGGGCGATGTTGCGCAGCCTCGTCGATGTCGCCTCGTCGTTGTCGCGCAGCAACATAATCTGGATATTCCCAGACATGGCCTGCAAAAGGTTGTTGAAGTCATGGGCGATGCCCCCGGCCAGGGTGCCCACGGATTCCATTTTATGGGCCTGTCGCAACTGGATATTCAGCTTTTCACGCTCTTCCTCGGCCCGCTTGCGGTCGGTGATGTCGGCGATGAACCCCTCCAGACACACCACCTCGCCGTCTTCCGAGAACAGGCCCCGCCCCTGCTCCCAAACCCACTTTTCCGCCCCGTCCTTGCCGACGATGACGTATTCGAGGGTCAATGTTTGCTTCAGCCGCAACGCTTCCTGCCACGCCTCCCAGCGCCACTCCCTGAATTCCGGATGGATGAGGTCGTTGTAGGAAACGGCGGCATTCTCTACCAGTTCCTCGGGCTTATAGCCGCACAAGGGCAAACTCCCCTCGCTGACGAACTCCATGGTCCAGTTCCGGTCGTTCTTGCAGCGATAGGCCATGCCGGGCAGGTTAGACAGGAGCACTCGCAGCCGGCGTTGACTGTCCTGCAATTCCAGGAAAAATGTCTGGAGACGCTCGCGAGAAACCTCCAGTTCGCTGGTGCGCTGGGCCACGGTCCGTCTGAGGGTCCAGGACCAGACGAATCCGGCCAGAGCCAACACGGTCAGGGCGAGCAAGGCCGGCCAAAGGTACGGCCAGGTCTTTTCCCACGGACGAGGAACCTCGTACACCCCGAACCATTTATCGGTGATTTCCCGGTAGCGATTGGTCGCCTTGAGCAAGGCCAGCCCCTCGTTCAGGCGGTGCACGAGCGGATCGTTGCCTTTGGCAACGGCAAAGCAGTACTCCCGACCCGGCAGGCCGGTCTCCAGGGCCCGAAGATTATCCAGGCCAAAGCGCCTTGCAAAATACATGCCTTGAACCTTGGAGGACAGCAGGGCCGCGTCGTAGCCACCCTCGGACAGCAAAACCAAGGCTCGCTCGGGATCCTGGACCGGGACTACTTGGGAGGCAATGGGGTTGGCCAACAGATACTCGTGCATAATGTCCCCCTCCTGAACCAGAACGCGGCGACCGCGCAAGTCGGCCAAGGAATTGATCGCGGAACCGCCGCGGACGAACAGACCGGAGGAGACAATGGTGTGGGGAACGGAAAACCCGAAGGTCTTCGCTCGTTCCTCGGAATAATACATCCCTGCCAGAACGTCGGCGCGCCCCGTTTCCAGATCATCCCTCACCATCTGCCATGGCCCGAGACGCACCTCGACGGCCAGGCCCATGGCCTCAGCCACGGCTTGAATCAGTTCGACATTGAAGCCTGCGGGCCGACCGTCATCCAGGTATTCATAGGGGGGATAGGCATGGTCCGCGCTGACGATGAGCACGGTCCTGTCTGCGGGCCAGGGCGACCCGGAGTCATGCTCCCGGGCAATCCCCGACCACGGCAGCAACGCCGCGACCAGGACAACGACCAGGATATTGATCAGACAAAACCGATTCGGCACGATCAGACTCCTGTTGCTGGTTGAGTCGGCAAGATCATGAAAAAACTAGCACCTTGACAGCATCCAAGCAAGAAAAAAGACGACGCTCGCTACACACCCCGCATTCCGCCGCCATGCCCGATATGTCCGTTCTCTTCAGGGGCAGTATTCATCAAGCCCGAAAGGTCCGCGTCCGCACGGCCAATCCATACTAAAGGCAAGAACCCACCTGTAACTACTTCGCCGCACTGGGAAAAAAACATGGATTCCGTTGACCGATCATCTCAAAAAGTGCCGCGCATCAAACACAAAACCCGGCTTGGTGCGCACCAAGCCGGGTCTCGTTAAACAGCGGCACGCATCGCCCTTGGCTGCTTCCAGATTATCCCGGATCAATCCTTCTTGAGCTGGTGAACCAGTTCCTGCAGTTCCACGGCCTGCCTGGCCAATTCGGAGATGGCCTGGGCGGACTGGTTCATGACCTCGCTGGTTTCAGATGAGATGCGGTTGATGTCCTCCACCCCGCGGTTGATCTCCTCGCTGGTGGCGGACTGCTGTTCCGCGGCCGTGGCGATGGACCGGACCTGATCCGCGGCCTGTTCGGCCAAGGCCAGGATTTCCCGCAGCGCCTCCCCGGACTGATTGGCCAGTCTGGTGGCGTCCTCGATGGCACCCACGGACTGGTCCATACCCCGGATATTGGCCTGGGTGCCTTGCTGAATGGCGGAGATGGCCTCGCCCACTTCCTTGGTGGCGTTCATGGTCTTCTCGGCCAGCTTGCGGACCTCATCGGCGACCACGGCGAATCCGCGCCCCGCATCCCCGGCCCGGGCCGCCTCAATGGCCGCGTTCAGGGCCAGTAAATTGGTCTGGTCCGCGATGTCCTCGATCACGTTCATGATCCGCCCGATCTGGTCAGCCTGACGTCCGAGCTGGTCCAGGTTGTTCTTCATATCCTGGGCCTGAGCCTGCACCGTGTTGATGGCTTCCACCGAATCGCTGACCACCTTGGCCCCGTCCACGGCCTTGGTCCGGGCCATATCCGAGGCCTCGGCGGCATCGGAGGCGTTTTTGGCCACTTCCAACACAGTGGCGTTCATCTCTTCCATGGCCGTGGCTGTTTCCCCGGTGCGGTTGGTCTGCTCCTCCGCGCCCCGGCTGGCCTCTTCCACCTGGGCCGACAATTCCTCGGACGTGGAGGAGAGCCGGTTGGCCACGGACAAGGCGTCCTCAGCCGCCTTGAGCATCGTTTTCTCGGCGTTCTTGATTTCCGTCAGATCCGCCTGCACTTCAAGAGCGCCGACAACAGCGCCGCTCCTGTTTATGATCGGGCTGCTGGTATAGGCGAGATAGGCGGGCTGGCCGTCAATCTCGAGTTCCGCTTCCGCATGCTCCACCTTCCCCGTGCTCATGCACTTTTTGGTGGCGCAATTCTCTGATCCGCACCCCTCCATTTCAAAGACCGACTTGCAATTTCTGCCTACCGGCTTTTCCTTGCACGCGGAGGTTCCCTTTTTGTTCATCCACAGGATATTGCAGTCGTTGTCGATGGTCATCGCCGCCATGGGGTGCTCGTCCAGGTACGCGGCAAGAACGTGCGTCGCTTGATTGATGTCTTCCGCGAGGATCTTGTAGCTGCCCTGAAACTTTTTACTGTCGATCAGATAGCTGAGATGACCATGGCTGATCTTGTCCGATGAGGTTTTCACCTCGGTGATCAGGTCCAGGATGCTGGTCCTGACGCTGCCCAGCGAATCCGCCAGGGCGCCGATTTCGTCTTTTTGGGAGATATCCGGTTGATGATCCAGGTTGCCGATTGCCATGGCCTCGGCGAACTTCTTCAACCGCGAGACGGGGCCCGTAATGGCCCGGCTGATCAACAGAGCGATGACAATGCCCAGGCCGAAGATGCCCAATGACGCGATACCGATGGTCTGGCGCATCTGATACACCGGTGCCAAAACGTCATCCTGCATGGCCCCCACGGCAATGGACCAGCCCGTTCCGGGAATGGGCGCGAACCCGAAGTAGCGGTCCGTCCCGAAAAATGGGTATGCGTCAAAACCGTGTTCTCCTCGGACCATGCGCTGAAACATGGCGGAGACCATGGCGAAGTCGGGATTGGTCCGGCCTTCCTCGAGATAATTGCGCTGATCCAGCACGAACTGCCTGTCGCCATGGGCTATCAGAGCGCCTTTGTCGTCGATGATATAAGAATATCCCCGCTCGCCGTACCTGATGTCATCCGTAATCTCGCTGAGCAGCGTCGCGTCCAGAACGGCGAACACAATGCCGCGAACCTGCCCCCGGTCGCCCCGGATCGGCGCGGCCGCGACCATGATCGGCTTGTTCAGGATGCGGTGAATGATCACGCTGGACATGACCGTATTGCCCGCCATGGCCTGCTTGAAATACTCCCTGTCGGCAATATTAGCCCTGCTCCCGTCATGCAGCGGCGCATTGCCGTCCGGGGTAGCCACGCCCATCTGCTGAAACCCCATGCGTTCCACCTCGGCAATCAGAGCCGGTTGCTGCTGGTTCCAGTCCATGGAACGGATGACATGCCGGTTGGCAATGCCCTCCATGGCCACAAGGTAATAATCCAGCCGACTTCTGACCAGTTTCGCCCCGTCCTCGGCCATCAGGGGAATGTTTTCCTGCACTTGAGCTATAACAGCACGAGAAGACCGGTCGTAGGCGATGTATCCCAGCCCGCCACAGACCAGGATCAGCAAAGCTAAAAAACCGCCGATCAGCTTGATCCCAATGGGAATGTTCCTCATGTTTTCTCTCCTTCGTTTTCGTTCTTGCTCCCCACTCCTAAATACTCGACAGCATGCCTTGCTCGCTCTTGCTCAACAGGTTGTCCAGATCCAACAGGATCAACAGCCGGTTCGCCAACTTCCCCACCCCTCGGATGTATTCCGACTCGATTCCGGAGATGATCGGCGGTGGCGGCTCCACGGTGTTCGCCGGAATGCGCAGCACCTCGGAGACCGAATCCACCACGAAGCCGATGATCACGGCGTTGATTTCGATGACGATGATCCGGGTGTGCTTGTCGTGCTCCTGCCCGGCCATGCCGAAACGCTTGCGCAGATCAATGATCGGGATGACCTTCCCCCGCAGGTTGATCACCCCTTCCACGAAATCCGGAGCCTTGGGCACCCTGGTGATGCTCATCATCCGGATAATCTCCTGGACCTTGAGAATCTCCACCCCGAACTCCTCGTCGCCGATGTTGAACGTGACCAGTTGCAGGAGATTGCTGTCTTTTTTTTGATCCGATTCGTGGATTTGCATGCCACCCCTTAAATGCCGAGTTATTTGTTTTTTCGAGCATAAACCAGGCTACACCCTGCGTCGATGCGGTTCGCGGCTCCAACCATTCAACGTTCCTCCAGGACGAAACGAATCGCGGCTATCAACTGTTCGCCGTTGAGAATGTGAAGAACCTGGATACTTCACCTCCCGGTCCCAGTGGTCGTAAAAAACTACTGCTGAGGGGGTGCGCCCGAATTTCGTCACGGATTCAGGTTCCGGGATAGGGGCGGGTTTCAACCCCGCCCCTGCGGCAGGCCGCATATCCGATGCAGAATCAAACACGAAACCCGCCCTGGTGTGCGCCAGGGCGAGTTTCGTCGTACAGTGGCACGTAGTGCCCCTGTTCGTCTCTTGTCTCCCCCCGGCTCAGCCCTGCTTCATTCGCTGCACCACCTCCTGCAATTCAACGGCCTGCCTGGACAGTTCGGACACGGCCTGGGCCGACTGATCCATAACTACGCTTGTTTCCGAGGAGATCCGGCTGATATCCTCCACCCCGCGGTTGATCTCCTCGCTGGTGGCGGACTGCTGTTCCGCGGCCGTGGCGATGGACCGGACCTGATCCGCGGCCTGTTCGGCCAGAGACAGGATTTCCCGTAGTGCGTCCCCGGACTGGTTGGCCAGCCTGGTGGCATCCTCAATGGCGCTCACGGACTGGTCCATGCCCCGAATATTGGCCTGGGTGCCTTGCTGAATAGCGGAGATGGCCTCGCCCACTTCCTTGGTGGCGTTCATGGTCTTCTCGGCCAGCTTGCGGACCTCGTCGGCCACCACGGCAAACCCGCGGCCCGCATCCCCGGCCCGGGCCGCCTCGATGGCCGCGTTCAGGGCCAGGAGGTTGGTCTGGTCCGCGATATCCTCGATCACGGTCATGATCCGACCGATCTGCTCGGCTTGGCGACCGAGCTGGTCTAGATTGCCTTTCATCTCCTGGGCCTTGGCCTGCACCGTGTTGATGGCCTCCACCGAGGCACTGACCACTTTCGCGCCGTCTTTGGCTTTGGTCCGGGCCTGATCCGAGGCTTCGGCGGCCTGGGAGGCGTTCCTGGCAACTTCCAGCACCGTGGCGTTCATTTCCTCCATGGCCGTGGCCGTCTCGGCGGTACGGTTCTTTTGCTCCTCAGCGCCCCGGCTGGCCTCTTCCACCTGGGCCGAGAGTTCCTCCGAAGCGGAGGTCATCCGCTCCACCACGGCCTCGATATTGGTTGCGGCCTGGAGCATGCCGTCGCGCTTGGCCGTCTCGGCCCGCAGTTTCGCTTGGTTGGCTTCTTCCGTGGCCAGGTTGGCCTCGTGAGCCTTTTGTTCGGCTTCGCGTGTCTTGGCTTCAGCTTGGCCGATAACCTCCTTCAACTCATGGACCATTTTCGTGATGGCCGTCTTCAAACGTCCGGTTTCCGCGGCAAAACGGCCCTGTAAATCAGCGCCAAGGTCGCCCTGGGACACTGCCTCCGCATAACGGACCAAGGCGTTCACGGGACGGGTGATGGAGGAAACGATGAATACGGCGAGCACCATCACCACGGCCATAATCCCGCCCGTCACGGCCAGCATGGCCCAACGCAACCTCGCAACCTGGGCCTGAATATCGTCGATATACACCCCCGTGCCGATCACCCATCCCCAGGGTTGATACAACGCGACGTAAGACTCCTTGGAAAATAGTTCCGTGCTCGCGCCGTCCCTGGTGGGCCTGGGCCAATCATAGGTCACGAAGCCCTCGCCGGATTGCTTGATCACTTCGACAAAGGCCTGAAACAGGTTCTTGTCCCTTCCGGGAATGGTTTGGACCCGCCCCCCGACGCCGAATTCCAAGCGCGTGGCACAGGCAAAGCGCTGCTCATCTAGAATTTTTCCATCCAAGGCCGGGACAGTCGGATGCATGATCATCCGCGGGTAAGGCAAGGTATCGTCGTTGATCCAAAGATAGTCATTATTTCCATAGCGCATTTGCCTGATCCGCGTCATGGCACGTTCCTGGGCCTCCTGCCTGGAGAACTCCCCGTCCTTGGCGCGTTGCTCATACTCCTCCAGCAAGGAGTAGGACACTTCCACGATTGACTTGAGCCCCGCCTTACGATCTATGAGCAGCTCGCGTTCCACGGTGGGTATAAAGTACAGCAACACGACTCCCAAAAACAACAGGATGACCAGGACCAGAAGACAAATCATCTTTGCCGCGATGTTCATGTTCAAAAGTTTTTTCAACATGGCTTTCTCCTTTTTTTACACTGCAACGAAGCTTTCACGGAATCAGCGGCCGAGACGTCCCTGCCCTTAGCAGTCCGTAGAAAAACTCCCAATTGCTGCGTCGCTGCAAAAAGTTCAAACTCTCACGTATGAAAAATTACGTTTCGACATTGAATTTTTTACTCCTTGCACTTGTTCTTTGAATGGATTGCCGGACAAAGACTTTTTAAACACTCAGTCAGGCATTTCCGTGCTTTTTCGCGTGCTTCATGGGTCATATACTGGGCGCCTTGCTAATGAAACCATGACGTTTCGCTGTAGTGGCAAGGATTATAGTCATAGTCCCGACAACATGCCTTGTTCGCCCTTGCTCAGCAGGTTGTCCAGATCCAGAAGGATCAGCAGTCGATCCGCCAGCTTTCCCACTCCCCGGATATACTCGGACTCGATCCCGGAGATGATCGGCGGCGGCGGTTCCACGGTATTGACTGGAATACGCAGCACCTCGGACACCGAATCCACCACGAAGCCGATGATGACGGCGTTGATTTCGATGACGATGATCCGGGTGTGCTTGTCGTGCTCCTGCCCGGGCATGCCGAAACGCTTGCGCAGATCGATGATCGGAATGACCTTGCCCCGCAGGTTGATCACGCCCTCCACGAAATCCGGGGCCTTGGGCACCCGGGTGATGCCCAACATGCGGATGATCTCCTGGACCTTGAGGATCTCCACACCGAATTCCTCATTTCCGATATTGAACGTGACCAGTTGGAGAAGATTACTGTCCTTTTCACGGGCAGATTCGTGTTGTCGCATGGCTCCCCCATTTGGTTGTATTTATCCTTGCTTCCGAAAAAAGACCTTGACCGTCTCTATTCAAAGTAAGGCAAATCCGATGCAGCACGATCCGTCTCCTATCCTGGTTGAGTCGTCATGTCGTTTTCGGAAAAGGCAATGCCCATTCGCTACATGGCTATAAAAACCGACGCCAATACGGAGAGACGATCTCACATCACGCAGCGAGTGATAAACCGCGAACCCCGGCTTGGCTCAGCCCTGCTTCATCCGCTGCACCACCTCTTGCAGCTCCACGGCCTGCCTGGCCAGTTCGGAGATGGCCTGGGCCGACTGATTCATGACCTCGCTGGTTTCCGAGGAGATGCGGTTGATGTCCTCCACGCCCCGGTTGATCTCCTCGCTGGTGGCGGACTGTTGTTCCGCGGCCGTGGCGATGGAGCGGACCTGGTCCGCGGCCTGTTCGGCCAGGGCCAGGATTTCCCGCAGCGCGTCCCCGGACTGGTTGGCCAGCTTAGTGGCGTCTTCGATAGCTCCCACGGACTGGTCCATGCCCCGGATATTGGCCTGAGTACCTTGCTGAATGGCGGAGATAGCCTCGCCCACTTCCTTGGTGGCGTTCATGGTCTTCTCAGCCAGCTTGCGTACCTCGTCGGCCACCACGGCGAACCCGCGTCCCGCATCCCCGGCCCGGGCCGCCTCGATGGCCGCATTCAGAGCCAGCAAGTTGGTCTGGTCCGCGATGTCCTCGATCACGTTCATGATCCGCCCGATCTGCTCGGCCTGGCGTCCGAGCTGGTCCAGGTTGCTCTTCATTTCCTGAGCCTTTGCCTGCACCGTGTTAATGGCCGCCACCGAGGCGCTGACCACCTTGGCGCCGTCCACGGCCTTGGTCCGGGCCTGATCCGAGGCCTCGGCGGCCTGGGAGGCGTTCTTGGCCACTTCCAGCACCGTGGCGTTCATCTCTTCCATGGCCGTAGCCGTTTCCCCGGTGCGGCTGGTCTGCTCCTCCGCGCCACGACTGGCCTCTTCTACCTGAGCCGACAATTCCTCGGAGGCCGAGGTCATCCGCTCCACCACACCCTCTATATTGGCCGCGGCCTCAAGCATCCCATCGCGCTTGGCCGTCTCGGCCTGGGCTCGGGCTTCCTCGGCCTCCCGCGTGGCGACCTGAGCCTTTTCCGTCTCTTGCCGGGCCAACTCGGATTGATGCTCGGCCTCCTTCATCTTCTCGATCAAGGACTGAACCATGCTCTGAATGCTCAGATTCAAACGCCCAATCTCATCTTTTTGATCAATGCCGGACCGGGCCTGCAAGTCACCCTTGGCCACGGCGTCGGCATAGCTCATCAGACGGCTTACCGGGCCGGTGATGGTGCGGCTGACCAGCAGCGCGATGATGATGCCCAAACCAAAGAACACCAGGGAAGCGATGGCCACGGCCCAGCGCAATTGATACACCGGAGCCAGCACGTCGTCCTGCATGGCCCCCACGGCAATGGACCAGCCCGTTCCGGAAATAGGTGCGAACCCAAAAAAACGGTCCGTCCCCATGAACGGATATGCGTCAAACCCGGACTCGCCCCGGACCATGCGTTGGAACATGGCCGCCAACCGGGCGAACTGGGCATCCGTCCTGGCTTCTTCGATGAAGTTGCGCTGGTCCAGCACGAACTGCCTGTTGCCGTGGGCGACCAAGGCCCCTCTTTCGTCGATGATATAGGCATATCCCGCTGCACCGTATCCGATCTCGTCCGTGATCTCACTGAGTAGCGTGGCGTCCAGACGGGCCATGAGCACGGCCTGAACCTGCCCCCGGTCTCCCCTGATTGGGGTGGCCAGGATCAGCACCGGTTGATTGGTCACTCGGCTGATGATCACGTTGGAAAAGACCGTCCGGCCTGCCATGGCATCTTGAAAATACGCCCTGTCCCCCAGCTCCGCCGTGGTCCCGTCCGGATAGCGGGCCAAGCCGTTCGGGGAGATGATCCCCATGCCCAAATAGTTCAACCTGGCGGTCTCATTCTCCAGGGCAGGCCGCTGCTGCATCCATTCCATGGAGCGGATCACATGGCGGTTGGCAATTCCTTCAATAGCCAAAATGTGATAATCTAGTTGACTCCTGACAAGCTTGGCTCCATCCTCTGCCATCAGCGGAATGTTTTCCTCCACCTGGCCGACCACAGCGCGGGAAGCCCGGTCGTAGGCAATGTATCCCAGCCCGCCGCAGACCAGGAGCAGCAAAGTCAAAAAGCCACCGAGCAGTTTGATTCCAATAGGTATGTTCTTCATGTTTCATCTCCTTCGTTTTTATGATGGGTCCGTGTACTAAATACTTGTCAGCATGCCTTGTTCGCCCTTGCTCAACAGGTTATCCAGGTCCAACAGGATCAACAGCCGATCCGCCAGTTTCCCCACCCCTCGAATGTATTCCGACTCGATCCCGGAAATGATCGGCGGCGGCGGTTCCACGGTGTTGGCCGGAATGCGCAGCACCTCGGACACCGAATCCACCACGAAGCCGACAATCACGGCGTTGATTTCGATGACGATGATCCGGGTGTGCTTGTCGTGCTCCTGGCCGGCCATGCCGAAACGTTTGCGCAGATCGATGATCGGGATGACCTTGCCCCGCAGGTTGATCACCCCTTCCACGAAATCCGGAGCCTTGGGCACCCTGGTGATGCCCATCATCCGGATAATCTCCTGAACTTTGAGGATTTCCACCCCGAATTCCTCATCACCGATGTGGAACGTGACCAGTTGCAGGAGATCACTGTCTTTTTCTTGACCCGATTCGCGTAGCTGCATGGCTTCCCCCTTTTGCTATGGAATAATTAGAGCTTCCCGGTCCAAAACGGATTATTCACCGCGCCAAACCTGTTCGCGATCCCAACCAAACCATATCAACATTCCGCCAGGACGGAACGAATCGCGGCTATCAACTGTTCGCCGTCAAACGGTTTATGGATCACGCCGCGCACCCCCATCGCCATGAGCCGGGATACGGTCTCCCTGTCGCCATATCCGGTCATGACCAGCAGTTTTACCGGGTTGCCAGACTGTTTGAGGATTCTGACGAGTTCCAGACCGTCCATGCCGAGCATCATGATGTCGGTTAGAACCAGGTCCACGCTTTGAGCGTGCTCCGCCCCTTCCGCCAAGACCCGCAAAGCTTCTACGCCGCTCTCCGCTTCCAGCACCTGGAATCCGTGATGCTTGAGAATCAAAGCCAGGGTGAAGCGAACCCTGAGTTCATCATCAACGAGGAGAATGGTCTTGTCGTCCATGCTCTACCTTCAGCACAAAAGGTGCCATGGACACGAAGCGATATAATACACTGGAATAAAAGAGAATGCCAAAAGGCAAAGAGAAGGGGGCCAACCAGGACTGTCAGCCTTGGTTGTCAAAGGAGAGTGCTTGGACCAGAAAGGCCAAGGCAGGGGGCAACGCAACTAGGGTTGACGTTCTAGAAAAACGTCAACCCTGATTGACATGCTTAGTGCGAAAAGTGAAAGAGCTGAAATGCCTTTCGCATCGTCCGCGTCAATACACCTTGCGCCGGGAAAAACCCTGACCGAGCACGTTCAAGGTGTTCTCTTCAATGGTGAAGGCTTTTGGGTCGATGGTGAAGATGATTTCTTCCAGGCGTTTGAGCTGCAGGCTGGTGACCACGGTCAACAGAATTTTCTTGCGTTTGCCGGTGTAGGCGCCGCGACCGTAAAGAAAGGTCGAACCCCGGTTGATGGTGGTCAGGATGGCCTTGGCCAGTTCATCGGGCTTTTCCGAGATCACCAGCACCATCTTGCGCTGGTTGAACATGCCCAGGAAGTAGTCCATGACCATGGCGTGGACGAAAACCAGAAACACCGAGTACAGCACGTGCTCCAGGCCGATGAAGAACAGGCTGCCTGAGAACAGGACCAGGTTGAAGCCGAAGGAAAACTTCCCGATCCCGAGATTGAAGCGTTGACTCATGAAGACCGAGATGACGTCTAGCCCGCCTAGGGAACCCAGGGACCGCAGGGCGATGCCCGCGCCAGCCCCCATGATCGCCCCGGCCGTCAACGCGGCCAGCAGAGTGTCCTTGATGACCAGGGTCCATGGAATGGTGTCGAGTCCCAGGCTGAGAAGCAACATGCCGTACAGGCTGTAGAAGAAAAACCTTTTGCTGACGTAGATCCAGCCGAGAATGAAAATGGGGATGTTCAGGATCAGCAGCCATACGCCAGGGGGAAACACGCCGACCACGTAACTCAGAATCAAACCGACCCCGGTCACTCCACCGCTGATGAATTCCTGGGGAACGACGATGGCCTTGGCCCCGAAAGCGACGATCAAGGCCCCCATGGTGATCAGGAGCAGGTTCCAGGAGATGGAGTAGGTCGCGACGCGGAATTGCTCCGCCCACTTTCCGGCCATATGGGTTCACTCTTCTAAAAAGGCGTCTTTGTTCCGCTCCTCTATACAAGGTCGGAAAAATACTTCTGATAGCGCTGAAACAACCGGTAGGAGATGATCAACAGCGGTATGGGCAGGGCCAGCCCGACGACCATGGGCCAAGACCAGGGAAAGGTGCTCTCCGGAATCTGCAGAGCGCGGTAGGCGGTGACGATTCCGGCCATGGGGTTGAGCAGATACAGATTCCAGGCCCAGGGAGCGCGCTCCATGAAGCGGTCAATGAAGGACAGGTTGTACATGACCGGGGTCATGAAGAACCAGGCGCTCATCGCGATGCTCACGATATGGTTGGTGTCCCGGAAATACACGTGCGAGGTGGACACCAAAAATGTCAGCGCCAAGTTGAATAAACTGTGGTAAGCTACCAGCAGGGGCAGCAGCACGACCCACATACTGAGCATGCTCCCTTTCCAGAGCAAAATGCCGGTCAGCAGCACGAGCTGGACCCCCAGGGTCAGCAGGAAATGAATCAGGTTACCAGCGGTGAAGGACATGGGCAGCAGGACGCGCGGAAAGCTGACTTTTTTTACCAGGTTGGCGTTGCCGCTGATGCAGTTCTGTCCGCCGAACACGGCTTGCCCGGTATATTGCCAGGCGAAAACCCCGATCAAGATGTCTTCCGTGGGCACTCCCCGACCGATCAAGAGCCGGAGAAAAACCATGTAGATGATGGCCATGAACAGCGGGTTGAGGATGCTCCAGAAAAAACCGAGCACCGTGCCGCTGTACCGGCCTTTGAGTTCCCGGGCGCTGAGGTTGACCACGAGATCCCGATAGGCGCTGAGTGTGGAAAAAAGGCTTGTCGGCATAGGTTGTGTGGTTGGAGATTCAGGGGTTCACGGTTCAGGATGGACTTGCGGAGAGGCGGACGAACAAGGATATCAAGAACGAGCCGGTGGGCGATGTGAGCCAAGTCGCCAAGCGGTTACTACCTACATGAGCACGATGCCGGGAGCAAGGCCGTGAACGCGTCGCGCTGGGCTGGGCTCACGCCAAGACGCGAAAAAAACTTGCCTCATCTTCGCGACTTCGCGACTTCGCGGCTTCGCGTGGGCCCTTTTCCCAGTTATGCTCTTCGTATGACCCAAGGTGACTTTTCGCGGTACAGAGGCTAAAGACGACCAATTCCCGTTCATCAGCAAGAGCATCGAGAGAGGATCATCAATCATGTGCGGAATCATCGGTTATGCGGGGCACAGGCCTGCCGTGCCCATCATCGTGGAAGGACTGAAGCGTCTGGAGTACCGCGGCTACGATTCCGCGGGCGTGGCCTTTGCGCAGCATGACGAGCTGCACGTCATCCGGGCCGAAGGCAAGCTGTGCGAGCTGGAAACCCGTCTCAACGGCCAGGACATGTTTCACGCCACCACGGCCCTGGGCCATACCCGATGGGCGACCCACGGCCTGCCCGTGGAGCGCAACGCCCATCCCCATCGTGACCCGAAAGGCCGTTTGGCCTTGGTGCATAACGGGATCATCGAGAACTACCAATCGCTGCGGGAAATGCTCAAAGGCAAAGGGCGCACGTTTTTCTCGGATACGGACTCCGAAGTACTGGTCCAACTCGTTGCCGAGTTGTGGACAGCCGACATCTCCCTACGCGAGGCGTTCAGCCGGGCTCTTGCCCAGGTTGAAGGCACCTATGCCGCGGCCCTGCTCAACCTGGACGAACCGAATCGAATCTGGGCGGCCCGCAAATCCAGCCCGCTGTTGCTGGGCGTGGGCGTGGGAGAAAACTTCGTGGCCTCGGACATTCCGGCGTTTCTGAGCTACACCCGTGACGTCGTCTTCCTGGAGGACGGCGAACTGGTGGAACTGGATCCCTTTTCCTGGCAGGTCTTCGACACCGCCACCCTTTCCCCCCTGGAAAAGCAAGTCCACCACATCACCTGGGACTTCCAGGCCGCGCAAAAAGGCGGCTACCGCCACTTCATGCTCAAGGAAATCTTCGAGCAGCCCGCAGTGATCGGCAATTGCCTGGCCGGACGCGTGGACGCCAAGGCCTTGTCCGTGGCCCTGCCGGAGTTGGACGATATGCCCATCCCGGCTCAGATCCAGATCGTGGCCTGCGGCACGTCCTATCATGCCGGGCTATGGGGCCAACATCTGCTGGAGTCCTGGGCGAAAATCCCGGTTCGCGTGGAAATCGCCTCGGAATTCCGGTACCGGAATCCGCTTTTCATGCCGAACGACCTCGTCCTGGCCATCAGTCAGTCCGGGGAAACCGCGGACACCCTTGCCGGGATGCGCCTGGCCAAGGAACACGGCGTGCCCGTCCTCGGACTGTGCAACGTGGTGGGATCCAGCGTGGCCCGGGACGCGGACGGCGTGATTTACACCCAGGCCGGGCCGGAAATCAGCGTGGCCTCCACCAAGGCCATGTGCAGCCAGCTCGTCCTGTTGACCTTACTGGCCCTCTACTGGGGCCGCCGCAAAGGGACACTGTCCCGGGAAGTGGAAACGTCGATCATCACCGGGCTGTTCGGCCTGCCCCAAATCCTGGAGGCCGAACTGCCCCGCTTGCGCGGCAAGGCCCAGGAACTGGCCCCGGAATACAGCACGGCACGTAGCTTTTTCTACCTCGGCCGAGGGCCGGCCTACCCTCTGGCTCTGGAAGGCGCCTTGAAACTCAAGGAAATTTCCTACATCCACGCCGAAGGCTACGCAGCCGGAGAAATGAAACACGGCCCCATCGCCCTGATCGAGCCGGAATTTCCCACCTTCGCCCTAGCCCTGAACGACGCCCTGCTGCCCAAGGTCGTTTCCAATCTGGTGGAAGTCCAGGCCCGCAACGGTCGGGTCATCGCCTTGTGCCAGTCCGGATTCGACCTTAACGTGGACCACGCCTGGGAGATCCCCCAGGTTTACGGCCCCCTGAACACCTTTCTGGCCCTGCCAGCCCTGCAGCTCTTCGCCTACGAGATGGCCGTCTACC
The DNA here is from genome assembly GCF_003046795.1 of Desulfonatronum sp. SC1. Taxonomy (NCBI): domain Bacteria; kingdom Pseudomonadati; phylum Thermodesulfobacteriota; class Desulfovibrionia; order Desulfovibrionales; family Desulfonatronaceae; genus Desulfonatronum; species Desulfonatronum sp. SC1. Next base: position 60,383 of record NZ_PZKN01000009.1, read on the forward strand.
TGGGCAAGGACGTGGACCAGCCCCGCAATTTGGCCAAGAGCGTGACGGTGGAGTGAAGGCGGAAGAATTATTTATTGAAGTTGTGGGAGCAAAATAAAGTTGGTAACTGAAAAATAAAGATTGTAACTTTAAAATAAAGTTGGTAACTTTGTTCCGAGTTTGAACACGTGATTTTCAAAGGTTCGGAGCATGACAATTATCAATTTCGATTCCCGTTCTTCCAAATGGATAAAACAGGGACGTGGGCAGGGCACCGGAAAAGACTACCAGCCTTGGCTAACGGTAAGGGACCTGCCTTCTTCTGGCAGGTCCCATCGTGTCTGGGGATTCCAAACACAACGTACCCACCATTTACTCTCTGATCTTGAACTCAAAGCCTTTTTTTTGTTCGACTGGAATCCAGTCGTAACAGACCTTCGAGAACAATACCCTCTCGCACTCGACGATACCTTAGAGATCGCAAAAAAATCTTGCATCCGTCACCCAGAATTTCGGGGGCAAGTGCAGGTGATGACGACGGATTTTCTTGTGGATACCAACAGGGCAGAACTTCCGAAATTTGCGATACAAGTCAAAACATCGTCTGATCTCTTCAATCCGAGAGTCATTGAAAAACTTGAAATTGAGCGTCAATATTGGAAGAAGCATAAAGTCCCTTGGTATTTGTTGACAGAAAAACAAATACCTAAGTCCGTGACAGAAAATATTTCTTGGCTTTATCCCTCACAACTTATGCTTGAAATTGAAGATCTGCTCGAGATGGCTCCTCTATACATGAATTTCTTCCACAAAAATCCAGCAGTAAAAATTTCTCAGGCTGCAATGATGCTGGATCAAGCATATTCGCTTGAAAACGGTGAATCTCTGCAAAAAATTTGATCGTTGATGGCATTGAGGGTTTTCCTGTTCAATATTGCAAGTCCTTGGAGATCTTTGATTGTGGGAGATTTACAAGCATCTTCAGACTTCCACCATTTGCGGAATCGTTATGCTGCAAATCAATGATGTACTTATGTACGGTGAGGTACGGCATCGGGTTCTGAACTCCACTGAAGAAGGGTATGTATTGATCAATATCGATTCAATTCATTCTTTTCCAGAATACATATCTGCATCGGAGGTGGAGGCCGCAATCCTATCAGAATCCCTGAAAAAAGTGGATGACCCTTATAAACATCTTGTTACTCAACTGCCGGAGCAAGGAACAGTTTCTCAGAAAATTCGGGACAAGCGCCTGTCGATCATAAATGATCTGATACACAATCCGGATATTTACAATAGAACAGGCAGAGGGCCATTGGTTCAGCAGGTCGTTAACAAAACCGGAATCGCTAAAAAATCCATATATTCTTATCTTCGGCAGTACTGGCAACGTGGATCGACTCCTAACGCCCTACTTCCGGATTACGATAATTCTGGAGGTAAGGGGAAAAAACGTTCAAACTCCGGGAAAAAATTGGGACGGCCTAGAAGTATCTCACCAGGGGAAGGGTCCATAATTGATGCTGTTATTGAGCGATTTTTCCGTATCGTTCTTGATCGTTATTACCTCACAGAGAAAAACATTCCTATAGGCTACGCTCACCGCCGTTTCATGGATATGTATGAATCCAATAATCCTAATATCCCTAAAGAGGAATATCCTACAATTGGTCAATTGCGATACTTTTATGAAAGAGAATACATTCGTTCAGAACGCATCCGCCTTAAGTCAAATAAAATTAATTATAACAAAGATATAAGACCACTGCAAAGCACAGCAACAGTCAACACCCATGGACCTGGTGCACGATACGAAATTGATGCTACCATTGCAGACATATACCTACTATCTTCGGACAGGCAAAAAATCATTGGCCGCCCAATATTGTACGTTGTTGTTGATGTTTTCAGCAGAATGATAGCCGGTTTTTATGTTGGGCTTGAGAATCCATCTTACGCAACAGCTATGTTGGCCCTAGTCAATGCAATGACAGATAAATCTAAAATATGCAAATCATATGGGTACGATATAGCATCCGAAGACTGGCCTTGCATTGGTTTACCAGATGCAATCCTGGCAGATCGCGGCGAGTTACTTGGCCATCAGATAGAATATCTTGAGCAGGCATTTGGTGTGAGAATTGAGACTGCTCCTCCCTATCGCGGCGATGCCAAAGGCATAGTTGAGAGATGCTTTCGAACGATTCAAGCAGATTTTAAACCATACGCCCCCGGCGTTGTTACAGGAACAACCATAAAAAAAAGAGGCGGCAAGGATTATCGACTAGATGCGACGCTAACCATTCAGGATTTTACGAAAATCATTATCGGCTCAATCCTGCACCGAAACCTGTACTCCGTCCTGACTAAGTATGATCGCGAACCTGATATGCCTAGCAATCTTCCAGCTGTACCAATTCGCATTTGGCAATGGGGAATCCAGCATCGGAGCGGACGCCTGAGGAATGTGTCTGAAACTGCCTTGAGACTTGCCTTGCTTCCCCGACAAAAAGTAACCATTTCAGACCTTGGTATCCAATGTTTTGGTGTTTTTTACACCTGCAAAGAACTAATGACTTCAGGCTGGCTAAATCGAACGAGACAACAGAGGCCTGGCCCATTCATGGCGGCTTATGACCCTGGGATTGCGGATCACATTTATTTTTTCCCGGATAAAAGCAAACCCGATTACTGGGACTGCTACCTGACGGATCGCTCAAGAGAATACAGGGGTCGATCAATGTGGGAGTTATGGGAAAGTCAGAAGCAACTCCGAAAAGTAACAGCAACTTGGAAAATCCAGGAGCAGAATAGCAAAAGAAACCTAGAAAACATAATCCAGGAAACTATAAAAAAGGCAGAGAAATCACGCCCTCCCCATATCGGAGAATCCAAAACGGAAACACTTACTGGCATTGGAAATAACCGACAAGAAGCCCGCGATCTTGAGCGGCAACAACGCCAATCGGCAAAAAAAACTTCAGGGTCTAAATCAAAAGCCACCGTCACCAATTTACATGAACAACCTGAAGATTGTGCAATTCCAGATTTCCTCGATGAACTTTTTGGAGATAAAGAATGACGCTACCGGAAGGGATGGTTAATGCAGTTTATCATGAAACTGAGATTAGTAGGTACCAAGGAAACCCGCTTATTGAAGCATTGCCTCCAATTTTGGACGTACAAAAACTGAGATTAGGATTGGCCAGCAATATAGAATTCAATCCAACAGACATCTACCTCGCCAAGCAAACACGAATTCATGTGATATCTCAATTATTGGATAGCTTCTTCCAGCCATTATCACGTCATGTTCATCTGGAATTAAAACTCTCAATTATGCTTCGCCAAGGATATGTTGGCCGGAATCTCGCAACCGGACTTTTGAATTCTCACATTCAGAATGGGTACGAACGTATACAGCAAGGAAATCTCAGCGTTTATCGTTTTGAACATGTTCAGTCCACCGCAAAAAGCATGGTTCTTATTGGTTGTTCGGGATCGGGAAAAACAGTTTCACTGAATCGAATCCTCGCCACATATCCCAAAATGATCTATCATGAAAAATATAATTTTATACAGATTGTTTTCCTCAAGATTGACTGTCCCCATGACGGTTCTTTGAAAAGCTTGTGTCACAACTTTTTCAGAGAAATTGATTCGATCATGTCTACAAACTATGTTCGCAGATATGTACAAAAAAGGCACAGCGTTGAAACACTTATCGCATTGATGGCGCAAATCGCAAATACGCATGCGATTGGTCTTTTGGTCATTGATGAAATTCAACATTTAAATGTCAAGAACTCGGGTGGCGCAGAGCGAATGCTCAACTTTTTTGTCACGCTGGTAAACGAGATCTCTGTTCCCATTGTGATGGTTGGTACTCCTAAGGCAAGTCCAATTTTTGAGATGGATTTACGATCTGCACGCCGAGGAGCAGGGTTTGGATCAATTTTATGGGAACCGCTAAGCAAACCTTCATCGGATGAGGATGTGTCTCAAACAGAATGGGGAGCTTTCACCACCTGCCTGTGGAAATACCAGTGGCTTACCAAGGCAAACGATATAACGAATGATATCCGCGATACTTGGTATGACCTTTCCCAAGGTATCATGGACATCGTCATTAAATTGTTTGTCCTGTCTCAGATACGAGCTATTGTAACCGGTATTGAACGGATTACCCCTGATTTAATTCAAAAGGTGTACGAGGACGAACTCAAACCTATCCACCCTATGATTAATGCTTTACGCTCAGGGGATATCTCGAAGATAGCACGCTTTTCAGACCTGACAATTCCTGATGTGGATATAAAAATTTTGGAATTTAGTAAGTTGCTGCAATCAAAACAGGAGAAAACTAATAAACTTCCAAAATACCAAGGAAATGATAAAGCGATAAGACTACATAATTTGCTTGTTGACATGGGCTTTGAATCAGATTTACTGGAGCCTCTGATAAATCGAGCACTAAATGAACATCCTGGCCTGACAATGAAGGACTGGACGATGTTGGTTATTAAATGGAGTCAAGATGGTGATATTAAGAAAGTGACGCCGAAGCCGAAGGCCAAAATAATCAAAATGAAAGATTGGCATACTTTGGATTCACGAGATCTACGCTTTCTACGGTCTCAGGCTGATACCGAAGATAAATTCCAGGATTCCTTAAATCGTGAAGGCATTTTCTTTGACACTGAAAATTGGCTTCGTTCCATGGCTTAGAAGTGCTGAATTTCCCCGTACCATATCCAGAGGAGCTAATTTACAGCACCATTGCCAGAGCTGGTATTCGACAAGGTATAACAAGTCCAAAAGAGCTGCTGGATGAAATATTTCAGTCGCGTGGAATAATTGCCACAATTGATTTACCCAATCATCTTTCAGCAGTATCTCGTTTACTACCAAAAAAATATAGTGCCGAAGAAATAATATACAACCACACACTTTTTCCAATTTATGCACCATTTGTTCCTGAAGAACGCCGTAAGCGATGCCTGGAGTGGATGCGTAAAAAATCTCAAGGTGCAGTACATTTGGCATTAGGAGTTACAGCGTCCCGAATTAAAGTTCCTCGATACATTCGCTATTGTCCACGCTGCATTTTGGCACAAAATAATGAACATGGAGAATATTATTGGATACGAGGTTGGCAAGTACCAGGGATAGAGTCATGTTCAAAGCACGGCTATTTGATCAACACTCAATTGTTACGATCAAATGCAGAACGTCATAGGTTCATTGCTGCAGCACCAGAATATTGTCCTCAAGTTCCACAAAATCAATGCGCATCCACCTCCACGTGGATATCAATACAAGTACAGCAATTACTTGAACGCTCCATTCGACCATCCGCTTCTTATGAACAATGGACGACCTATTATAAGGATCTAGCTTTCCAATATGGTTTTAACCGTGGGAACGGACACATTAGACATCATGCTGTTAAAGAAAAAGTACTACGGGCTTGGCCAATTGATTGGCTGGCAAAATATAACCTCACGCCCACTGAGTCAGACGATAATGAAACAGATTGGTTGCGATCAATATTTCGCAAACATAGAAAATGTTTCAGCTATCTTCAACATATCGTGGTGAACCAGGCAATTGTTGGCGAATCATGGTGCATCGACAACGTTCTCGATCAAGTTCAACAATATCTTGTTAAAAAACGACTACCGTCATTTCAGAAAACTCAATCTATAAAATTGGATCTTGCCCCAGACCAAGAAAACTGGCAACGACTTTTATCGTTTCATTCACCCACAAAAGCTAGAAAAATTTCGCCAGCCCTTTACGGCAGGCTTTATCGAAGCCACCTGCCTTGGTTATTGGAAGTTAATGCTTGTCACGCTGACGATCGGTCTGGCTTTGCATTAAGACGTAAAGTTGACTGGAATGCTAGAGATCAAGAGTATTTACAGGTCCTTCGTCAAGTAACTGCCTCTCTGGATGGCAGCGCAGATGGACCAAGACGCTCTAAAGCATATTTTCACAAGTTGGCAGGTTTATCCACAACATTTCAAAAAAATCTTAACCGCATGCCACTTTCAGAAGCTTTTTTGGATGACCATGTGGAAAGCGTTGAAGGTTATCAGATTAGAAGGTTGCGAAATTCATTTCAAGAATTACAACAACAATTTGATACACCACCTCTTTGGCGTTTACTAAGAAAAGCAAAACTGAGTAAAGAAAGATTAACAGAAGCATCAAAACATTACTTAAACATTTTGGATTTGTGACATGTATATCAAAGATATAGAAAGTAATAGCAGAATAATCAGTATTGGATCATTATTTTGTTACAAAGGCAGATCAGAATGGTATATTAATATAAATCTAGAACCCGTCCAACAAAAAAAATATCTTAAAATTTCACAGATTCCGGTGCTTGCGAGACATAGGACATTAAATCCTTTGAATATATCTCTAGAAGGTAACAGAAGGATAATTAACATAAACAACTCTTTCACATGGAAATCAGAAACAATAAAATATTGCCATATAAAAAACATTAAAATTAATGAAGTCTTGAACCAATGGTGCTTCGTATTTGATCATGATGAAGTAAGGTACTACTCGCCACAAATAGAGCTCGCGAGGGTTCTGTTTTACCATCATGCAAATTTTGTTAGATTATCGCTTATTCCTGGAGGTCTCGCTCAGGATTTCGGAGTTGAGTGTATAAATCATAAAGAAGTAAAAGTGAATATTTTGCAAAGCTGTACACTTCCATCTTTTGTAAGAAAAGATCATGCACTTAGACGTGTCTTGGCTTGGATATTACTTGATAGTGATGCACGAAAATCGTTCGAAAGTATTGCTCGCTATCAACTCCAGGGTGGTAACGACGCTGAAAGTTATCGCACCTGGTGTTTTCGATTTGATCCTCCAAAGCTCGAAAAGGTTAAGCTGAAGATTAATGGACATTATGATAAGAAATCGAAGGCTTTTTTTGTCTACGAGATTCACGAAATTGCTAATCTCTCATGCGACTGCCCCGAATTGGTTGTTTTCCATGATCCCCTTTTCACTGAAAAGGAACCCGGACAAAGGCATGCGGTGCGACCAAATTCATCTTCCAATCCTCAAGTAGTCGTCGACGATGATCAAGAGCCTAATTCTGATAAATCAGAAATGCGAATTGATATTCCAAAGGTAACATTTGAATTTGCAAATCCTTTCCGCACAACTCTCAGCGACAAGAAGTACGGTCAATTTGCAGCAGGTCAGGCAAAAGATTCAAAAAAGTCAATAAATGAAACAGTTCTAGAAGTTAGTACTGATGAATCAAATATACTGGGAACTCTGCAATCCGCTGATTATGATGGGCTTGAGGACAATAGCAATGATGCTCACCTTTATGCTCCTAAATTTAATGCCTTTAAGCAAATGGTCGACCAGCTAGTAAATAAACAAAAATACATACATATACGACGAGTAATTCGAAAGCTTCCTAATATAAAAGGTTTTTCTAAGCATTTGCTCACAGATGGCAATCCACGTTGCTTAGACTTTCATCTTATCAACCATGAAGGGTTATTCTTCGCTTTAATTGAAGTTGATACTTCGGATAACATTAACCGATTATCAACACTGTTACTGAAACAACAGATCTCAACGTTTGACTGGGATCGACAGTTAAAACACCTTGAAATCCAACTATTGAAGTGCTCGCTTAATTGGCCCACATCATTTCTCAAAACGACTTTTGGCAGTGATTTCAAACGCATTCCTCATCCCAAGACAGCCTCAACAAATAAGTCCTTGTTGGAACAGGAATCTATTCATCATTGGGCAGAGCGCGTTCATTCGAAAATTCATTAATAGAACTCTTCGTGGATTTTTAGCCGGTCCACCATTTATAAAACTTTTTGCTAATTCATCGGTTTTTTTTTTATGCCAAACCGCTGTTTTGTCGAACAACGGGTAATCTCCGCTCAGCGTCGACTGTCGCTGGGTGTTCAAATATGGGGACTTGGACTAATACGGCCGCACCGTAAGTGTGGCAGGTAGATCCGATAAGCCTGATACCAAGAGAGGAAATGATCTCCATGGCCGAATCGATTCACGACAAAATAAAACAATACATACAGGCAGCCGAAGGATTGTATCACCGCTTGGTACTGCTGGCAGGTGTGACCGGTTCCGGCAAGACCGGCGTTCTTCGGGATATTGCCGAGGAGTTCGGATCATCCGTCGTCAACGTCAATCTGGCGCTTTCAGGCGAACTGCTTGAGCTGACGGCAAAGCAACGGTCGCTTCGGCTGCCGGGCATCCTCGACCAGATCGCGGACCAGGCTCAGGCACCCGTGATGCTGGATAATCTCGAAATCCTTTTCCACAAGGATCTCCAGCAGGACCCCTTGCGCCTGCTGCAGTCCATTTCGAGAAACCGGGCCGTGGTGGCTTCGTGGAACGGAAGATTGATTTCCGGGAGGCTTTTGTACGCCGAAACCGGCCATCCCGAGTACCGCAGCTATGACTCGGTCGATGCGCTGATTGTGTGCATGGATGGCACGGCCACGGTTGATTCGGCAAAAAACAATAGAGAGGCACGACAAACATGAAATACGGAGATCTTATCCAATTCGACCCGATTGAGTCGGTCGTTCAGTTGCGTGATGCGGACAAATCGAGCGCCGCGCACACCCTCGTGAACACCTATGTCATTTCCGAGGAAATGGCCGAACGGCTCACCCAGCTTGTCATTCCACAGATGCAGTTCGACCAGCCGGTGGACAACAAGGGCTTGCTGGTCGTCGGTAACTACGGAACCGGTAAATCGCACTTGATGTCGGTGGTTTCCAGTCTTGCCGAGGACGTATCCCTGCTGGACGGGCTGAACCACGCCGGTGCCCGCGATGCAGCCGCTCAGATCGCCGGACGTTTCAAGGTCATCCGTACCGAGATCGGAGCCACCACCATGTCCCTGCGCGACATCATGGTGGCCGAACTGGAAGAGCATCTCGAAAAACTCGGCGTGGAGTACGTCTTTCCCGATGCAGGCACCATCACCAGCCACAAACGGGCCTTCGAAGACATGATGGCCAAGTTCGGCGAGGTGTTCCCCAAGCATGGCCTGCTACTGGTGGTCGACGAGCTGCTCGACTACCTGCGCACCCGCAAGGACCAGGAGCTGATCCTCGACCTCAACTTCCTCCGCGAGGTCGGCGAGGTCTGCAAGGATCTGCGCTTCCGCTTCATGGCCGGTGTCCAGGAAGCGATTTTCGACAGCCCTCGCTTCGCCTTTGTCGCCGACAGCATCCGCCGGGTAAAGGACCGCTTCGAGCAGATCCTTATTGCCCGTAGCGACGTGAAATTCGTGGTGGCCGAGCGTCTGCTCAAGAAGACCGTCGAACAGCAGGCCAAGATTCGCGACTATCTGATGCCTTTTGCCAAATACTATGGCGGACTCAACGAACGTATGGATGAATTCGTCCGGCTTTTCCCGGTGCATCCCGACTACATCGACACCTTCGAGAGGGTCACTGTGGTGGAGAAGCGCGAGGTGCTCAAGACCCTGTCCATGGGCATGAAGGGCATTCTCGGCAAGGATGTGCCGCAGGACGAACCCGGTCTGCTCGCCTTCGACAGCTACTGGAACACGCTCAAGCAGAACGCCTCGTTCCGCGCTATTCCCGAGATCAGGGCGGTCATTGATTGCAGTCAGGTGTTGGAATCCCGCATCGAGAACGCCATCACCCGCAAGCAATACAAGCCGATGGCGCTGCGCCTCATTCATGCGCTATCCGTTCACCGTCTCACCACCGGCGACATCTATGCGCCCATGGGCGCGTCCGCCGAGGAACTGCGCGACCGTCTCTGCCTGTTTGATCCGCTGATCGCCGAGCTGGGCAGCGACGAGCCCGATAAGGACCTGCAGACCCATGTGGAAACGGTCCTGCGTGAAATTCATAAAACTGTCAGCGGCCAGTTCATCTCCTTCAATGCTGACAACCGCCAGTTCTATCTCGACCTGAAGAAGACTGACGACTTCGACGCCCTGATCGATAAACGGGCCGAAAGCCTTGGGCACACTCAGCTCGATCGCTTCTACTACGAGGCACTCAAGCGGGTCATGGAGTGCCAGGATACTCCTACGCACGTTACAGGTTATCGAATCTGGCAGCATGAACTGGTCTGGCAGGAACACAAGGCAGCCCGTTCCGGCTACCTCTTTTTTGGCGCTCCCAACGAGCGCTCCACCGCTGTGCCGCAGCGGGACTTCTACCTGTATTTCATCCAGCCCAACGATCCGCCACGCTTCAAGGATGACAAGGTCAACGACGAGGTCTTTTTCCGCCTGAAAGGCACCGACGAGGAATTCCAGACCGCGCTGAAGAGCTATGCGGCAGCCCTCGACCTTGCCGCCACCTCATCGGGTCACGCCAAGGCCACCTATGAATCGAAGGCCAACGGTTTCCTGAAGAAGCTGGTCCAGTGGCTGCAAAAGCACATGAGCGATGCCTTCGAGGTCACCTATCAGGGCCGCGCCAAGTCGATGACCGAATGGGCCAAGGGCAAATCGATCCGCGACCTGTCCGGCCTCTCGCCTCACGAGACCATCAACTTCCGCGACCTGGTCAACACCATCGCCGGGGTCTGTCTGGCTCCGAACTTCGAGAACCAGGCCCCGGACTATCCGTTCTTCTCGGTCCTAATCACCGGCAACAACCGCGCCCAGGCCGCGCAGGACGCCCTGCGGGCCATCGCCGGGCAGAACCGCACCAAGCAGGCTACCGCCGTGCTGGACGCCCTGGAGTTGCTCGACGGCGAGAAGATCGACCCCTACAAATCGAAGTACACCAGGTTCATCCTCGATGCCGTCAAGGCCAAGGGCCACGGCCAGGTGGTCAACCGCAGCGAGATCATCCAGGACGACCACGGGCTTGAGTACATGAACCCGGGTGGTTCGCGTCTGGAGCCGGAATGGGTGGTGGTCATCCTGACGTCACTGGTCTACTCCGGCGACATCGTGCTCGCCATTCCGGGCAAGAAGTTCGATGCCACCGGGTTGCCGCAACTGGCCGCGACCGGCATGGACGAGCTGGTCCGCTTCAAGCACCTGGAGCAGCCCAAGGAATGGAACCTGCCCGCGCTCAAAGCCCTGTTCGAACTGCTCGGCATGACGCCGGGTATGGCTCAGCTCGTCACCCAGGGCAAGGACGAGCCGGTGCAGAACCTGCAGCAGGCGGTGGGCAAGATCGTCAAGCGCATCGTCATGACCCAGCAGACCCTGCGCGAGGGGATCACCTTCTGGGGACTGGACCTGCTTGCGGGCACCGATCTGGCCAGCCAGGCCAATGGACTGAACGATGCCAAGGGTTTCTTTGAATCGCTGCAGGCCTACACCTCGCCGGGCAAGCTGAAAAACTTCCGCTACAGCGCTCCCGAAGTGCTGGCCCACGAAAAGGCCGTGAAGGCGCTGGATGAACTGGACGCCCTGCGCGAGTTCATCATGGATCACAGCCCGACGGCATCCTGGCTCTCCACCGCCGAGGCGGTGCTGCCCGCCGAGCATGACTGGGTGGATCGCATGAAGACCACCCGGCAGGACGTGTTGGATGCCCTCAAGCAGGCCGACCTGACCGAGCTGGCCAGCCAGTCCCAGTCCATCGGGGCCAAGCTGCAAAAGCTGAAGAAGGATTACACCGTCGCCTACATTGGCCTTCACACCAAGGCCCGGCTGGGAGTAAACGACGACAAGCGTAAGGCGGGCCTGCTCAACGACCAGCGCCTGCAAACCCTGCTCAAACTGGCCGGTATCGACCTGATGCCCCGGCAGCAGCTTACCGATTACCAGAACCGCCTGGCCGGGCTGAAGAGCTGCTTTGCCCTGACCGAGCAAAACCTCGACGCCTCGCCCATCTGCCCCCATTGCGGATTCCGGCCATCGGTGGAAACCAGTGCGGCGGCAGGCTCGCAGATGATCGACCAGATGGACGCCCAGCTCGACGCCATGGTGGCTGCCTGGACCTCCACCATTCTCAGCAACCTGGAGGACCCGATCACCCAGGCCAACATGGATCTGTTGAAGATCGATGACCGCGAGCCCCTGGAAGCCTTCAACAAATCGAAGGAACTACCGGTGCCGCTGGACAGCAACTTTGTCCACGCCCTGAAGGAAGTGCTCTCCGGTCTGGTCAAGGTCACCGTCAAGGCGCAGGAGCTGCAACAGGCCCTGCAGGTCACCGACGGCCCGGCCACCCCGGCGGAGATGAAGAAACGCTTTGAGGAGTACATCGATCAGCTCACCAAGGGTAAGGACCCGGCCAAGGTGCGGATCGTCATGGAATAGGAGTGACTAAGCGAGTGACCAACTCCGCCGAGCCTGGTCACCCGTGAAGTGACCAAGCTGAGAAACAAGACACCAGCCAAGGATTATGAAGATGAAAGTAAACAGTTTGTTCGATTCGCTGCTAGAAGAGCCGCAGAAGCCCTCCGGCCCGGTGACGTGTCTCGGCATGACCTTTGAGAACGACGAGGCCCGCCGCGCCCACTTTACCGAGGAACTGCGCAAGAAGCTGCAGGACCCGGAGTTCCGCAAGATCGAAGGCTTTCCCATCGGCAGCGACGAGGACATCCTGAATCTAAGTGATCCGCCGTATTACACCGCCTGCCCGAACCCGTGGATTGCTGACTTCATTGCCGAGTGGGAGGCGCAGAAGCCGGAACAGCCTGAAGGCTACCACTATCACCGTGAACCATTTGCGGCCGACGTGAGCGAGGGGAAAAACGACCCAATTTACAACGCGCACTCCTACCACACCAAGGTGCCGCACAAGGCCATCATGCGCTACATCCTCCATTACACGCAGCCGGGAGATATCGTGTTCGACGGGTTCTGTGGGACCGGCATGACCGGTGTAGCGGCGCAGATGTGTGGTGACCGCGAAGTGGTCATGTCTCTTGGCTACCAGGTTAAGCCGGACGAGACCATTTTGCAGGAAGAGATCGATGAAGATGGCAAAAAGGTTTGGCGGCCGTTTTCAAAACTGGGCTCTCGTAGGGCTGTGCTGAACGACCTTTCGCCAGCGGCCACATTTATCGCCTACAACTACAATACGCCAGTCGATGTAGCAACATTTGATAAAGAGGTCAAACGCATTCTCAAGGAAGTCGAAAAAGAATGCGGCTGGATGTATGAGACCAAGCACTCGGATAATCGTATAGGAAATGTCAATTATACCATTTGGTCTGATGTGTTCTTGTGCGGTGAATGTTCGCAAGAGATTGTCCTTTGGGATGCTGCTGTTGACAAGGATTCTGGCGAGGTTTCATCAGAGTTTTTGTGTCCAGGATGCGGAGCTAGTTGGACCAAGAGGACAGCCGAACGAGCTTTCACAACGACTTTTGATCAATCATTGAATGAAACTATAAAGCAAGCCAAAAAGATTCCAGTCCTTATTAATTATTCGGTGTCAGGGAAAAGCTACACCAAGACTCCCGATGAATACGACTTCGGGCTTCTTAATAAAATTGATAGTAGTAATATCCCGACTTGGTTCCCTGTTGACCGATTGATGGATGGGAAGGAGACCCGTAGAAACGATCCTATTGGAATAACGCATTCCCATCATTTTTATACTAAGAGAAATTTATGGGTGTTTAGCTCATTTCTCTCCAAAACTATGGGCTCATTTTGGAAGAATCATTTCTGGGGCGCAGCCAAAGACTGCCAGTCTTATGCAACCAGAATGATCAAAATCAATATTAAGCGGCTATTATTCGGCGGCGGGCAGTTTATGGGATTCGTAGGTGGCACTCTATACGTGCCTAGCCTTCACGGAGAACAAAGCACGCTTAAATCAATAGCGACAAAAACAAAAAAGGTTTCTTCTAATTACAGGAACCGAATGGACCAGTCTGGTGTAATGATAGGCTCGAGTTCGCTGAGTTCATCTGATACCCAACCAGAAGAATCAATCGATTACATTTTTCTCGATCCTCCATTTGGCTCAAACATCAATTACTCTGAACTGAATTTTCTATGGGAGTCCTGGCTTAAGATCTGGACAAATATTGAGCCAGAAGCCATTGAGAACGATGCTCATAGCAAAACGCTCGATGATTATCGCCATTTGATGACGAAATGCTTTCGAGAGGCTTATCGTGTCCTGAAGCCTGGCCGTTGGATGACGATAGAGTTTTCAAATACAAACGCAGCGGTTTGGAACAGCATCCAGACTTCGCTTACCGAGGCCGGATTCATTGTTGCCAACGTATCCGCTCTTGACAAGAAGCAGGGAAGTTTCAAAGCCTACACTACCCCTACGGCAGTCAAACAAGACCTCGTCATCTCGGCATACAAGCCCAATGGCGGTTTTGAAGAGCGTTTCCAAAAGGAAGCGCAAACTGAAGAAGGCGTGTGGGATTTTGTCCGAACCCACCTAAAGTATCTGCCAGTCACCAAGCGCCAAGGCGCGTTGATGCTTTTTGTTCCTGAACGTGATCCGCGCATCCTGTTCGACCAGATGATCGCATTCTATGTCCGCAAGGGTTACCCCGTGCCGATCTCTAGCCAGGAATTTCAGATCGGGCTGGCACAACGTTTCATAGAGCGCGACGGCATGTACTTCCTACCGGACCAGGTGGCCGAATACGACCGCAAGATAATGACCTCCGGTGCCCCACAGCAGCTTTCGATGTTCGTCTCCGACGAGGCCTCGTCGATCCAGTGGCTCCGCCAGCTCATCAGAGAAAAACCGCAGACGTTCTCCGGCATCAATCCGCAGTTCATGCAGCAGCTCGGCGGCTGGAGCAAAAACGAGGCACAGCTCGACCTGCGCGAACTGCTGAACCAGAACTTCCTCTGCTACGACGGCAAAGGCCCGGTGCCCGAGCAGATCCACGCCTACCTCTCCACCAACTGGAAAGAGCTGCGTAACCTGCCCAAGGATAATCCGACCCTGGTCGCCAAGGCACGCGACCGCTGGTACGTGCCTGATCCCAACAAGGCGGGCGACCTGGAGAAGCTGCGCGAGAAGGCACTACTCAAGGAGTTCGAGGAATACAAAGAGGTCAAAAAGAAACTCAAGGTCTTCCGCCTGGAGGCTGTCCGCGCCGGATTCAAGAAAGCCTGGCAGGAGCGCGACTACGCCGTCATCGTCGCCGTGGCCTACAAGATTCCCAACAACGTTCTTGAAGAAGACCCCAAGCTGCTCATGTGGTACGACCAGGCAGTAACCAGAATGGGAGGCGAATAATGGCAGCATGTAATGAAAAATTTCCTCAGGGTAGCCGTTGGGTGCGTGCCGATTTTCATCTTCACACTGCGGCCGACAAGGAATTCTCCTTTGCGGGGAACCCCGACTTTTATTGCTCGGATTACATCCATGCGTTGAAGGATGCCGCCATTGAAGTCGGTCTGATTGCAAATCACAACAAGTTCGACTTTGATGAATTCAAGGCGTTACGAAAGTCCGCTCGAAAACAAGGCATTTTTCTTTTGCCTGGTGTCGAACTGTCCGTTAATGACGGAAGTAACGGCATTCACACTCTCGTCGTTTTCGGTGAAGAATGGTTGGCGAATGGGAAAAATTATATCAATCAATTTCTCAACGTTGCGTTCGAGGGGAAAATACCAGATCAATACGAAAATGAAAATGGTAGAAGTTCATTGGGCTTGCTAGAGACCATCAAAAAACTCGAAGGATATAACAAAGATTTTTTCCTGGTGTTTGCGCATGTCG
This sequence comes from Desulfonatronum sp. SC1, assembly GCF_003046795.1. NCBI lineage: Bacteria > Pseudomonadati > Thermodesulfobacteriota > Desulfovibrionia > Desulfovibrionales > Desulfonatronaceae > Desulfonatronum > Desulfonatronum sp. SC1. Next base: position 76,063 of record NZ_PZKN01000009.1, read on the forward strand.
AAGATAAAAGCGGATTATGGAACGAATTGGACGGAGGCCGCCTGCAGGAATTAGGGAAATCAGATCTCTTTTGCCGGAGAGCCTTGGCATTTCAAAAAGTTCGAACCCATGTTATGCCAGACCGTAAATGCCGTGTAAAAGTTCAAGATTGGCTCTGTGAGACTTATCCTGCGGAAGTGGAAGGATCAGACCCCAAGTCAATTGATCAAATTGGAAAAGGGGAGAAGTGCTACCTGAAAATAGGCGATTTTACATTTGAGGCAGTCAAGTACGCACTTCTGGATCATAACCACCGCCTTGCATGCCAACCACTAATTTATAAACATTCACACATTCAAAGTGTCTCCTTTGATGGAGGCGTACTTGATGGAAAGACTATCAACCTTTCTCCTGAGTTAAATACACTCATTGGTATTCGGGGTAGTGGAAAATCTTCCATTGTGGAAGCGATCCGCTATGCCCTGGATATTCCGTTTGGCGAAAAAGCACTGGATACCGATTATAAGACCCGCCTCGTTGAACACGCCTTGGGAAGCGGAGGAAAAATTACGCTCAAGGCATTTGATCAGCGAGGGCAGCAATACGAAATCAGGCGTATCAGCCGGGAAAAGCCAGATGTTTATGTTAAGGGCATTCTCCAACCGGGCATATCAATTCGGGAAACTGTTTTGCATAAACCCATTTATTTTGGACAGAAAGATCTCTCTTCGACAGGGGAAGGCTTTGAAAAAGATTTAGTAGAAAAACTGGTTGGCGAAAAGCTGGCTGGCATTCGTGCTCGCCTTTCTGACCAGAGCCAAAAGGTTACGGAGATTGTCAGTCGATTAAAGAAGCTTTCCAATGTTGAAGAGAAAAAGGCAGAATACAAAAGTAAAAAGCAGGACGCTGAATTCAGGCTTGAATTCTACAAAAAATACGGAGTTGAGGAGAGGCTTCAAAAGCAGGTAGATTTTGATGCGGATTCGAGGAAATGCACTCAAGTGCTTACTTTCGTTCAAGGCTATCTGCGCGATCTGGAATCATTCATCAATCAATATGAGGATGATTTAAACAACCAGCGAATTTATACTTCAAAACAGAACAAAGATTTTTTTGATACCTTTTTTGCAGACTACGATCAGCTCATTGACTCTTTTAATCGCACTAAGGATGCCCTTGCTTCTGGAAATCAAGTGCTAGCCGCACTTCGGACGAAATCAGAGGAATTCAGTAAGCTCAAGGAAGGGCTTAAGGAGGAATTTGCAGAAATCGAAAGAAAGCTGGCCGAACAATTGAAAGAGGCTGGAGTACAGGCCATTCGTCCGGAAGAATTCCGAAACCTTAGGAAGACGGTGGATCAGGCCACGCAAATGCTGCAGGCTTTAGAAAAAGAAGAGGCAGTTCGCGGAAGTTTAAGAGGAGATTTTTTAAAGGATCTAGCTGCATTAAATGATCTTTGGCACGAAGAGTTTAAGACTATAAAGGGCGAATTGGATAAGGTCAACGAAGGTCATTCATCTCTGGCGATCGCTGCTGAGTTCAAAGGTGACAAAGTAGCCTTTATTAATTTTATGAAGGAAATTTTTCGTGGCAGCCGAATCCGGGAATCTACATTTCAGAATCTTTCCGATAGCTATGCCGACTTTGGAGCCATGTATAAGGATTGGAACTCTGTCAAAAGGGAGGTTGGAAACTCGGCAGATGTTTTTGGGCAATACTTCAGTAATAATCTTGAAGCGCTTCTGACTTTTCAAGTCCCCAATCGTTTCACTATCAAATATAGGGGCAAAGAACTGAAACACCATTCCTTGGGCCAGCGGGCATCTGCGTTGATCCTCTTTGTGCTAAGTCAACAGGAAAATGACGTTTTCCTTATTGATCAGCCAGAAGATGATTTGGATAATCAGACAATTTATGAAGATGTTATCAAGCTAATTCAAAGTTTAAAGCCGAAAACCCAGTTTGTCTTCGCTACTCATAACGCCAATTTTCCTGTGCTTGGTGATGCAGAGCAAGTTATCGCTTGCTCATATTCCGATGATAAAATCCATGCTGTAAGTGGAAGCATCGACTGTCCAAAACTTCAACAGGAAATTGTTGACATTATGGAGGGCGGTGAAGAGGCATTCAGGCAGCGCAAAAGGAGATATGAAATATGGAAACCGCTGAGCTCCTTGAAATAATAAGTCGTGACGAGGACAGCAAGCATCAGTTTAAGGCCAACATTACGAATGAAACGTCTTTGGCACAGGAGATGGTTGCCTTCAGTAACTCCGGAGGTGGTTCAATTTTCATCGGTGTGAGCAATGATGGCACATTCTCTGGATTGGAACGGAGCGACATGGGGCGACTTAACCAGTTGGTCTCAAATGCGGCATCGCAGCAAGTTAGGCCACCGATAAATCCATTGACGGAAAACATCCCTACTCCCAGCGGGCTTGTTATGCATGTGATTGTTCCGGATGGCATCAGCAAGCCCTATATGGATAAAAATGGAGTGATCTGGGTAAAGAGCGGGTCTGACAAGCGTAAAGCAACGTCTCGGGAGGAAATTCAGCGGCTATATCAGAGTGCCAGCTTAATTCATGGTGATGAGATCCCTGTTGCGGGGCTGACAGTTGCCGACCTTGATGTTGATTACTTCAGGGAGTTTTTCGAAAGAAATTTTAGAGAATCGCTCGAACAGCAGGAGCTGGCATTGCCGGAACTTCTCCACAATATGAATTTGATGAAAGACAGTTCTCTAAATATCGCCGGCGCACTGCTATTTGCAAAAAATCCAAGCTTCAAGTTGCCGGCATTTATCGTTAAAGCTATTGCTTTCCGGGGCAATGAAATCCATGAGACGGAATATATGGATAGCCGAGATATTTCAGGAAAGTTGCCCGATATATTTCGACAAAGCATGAGTTTTGTGCTTGCCAACATTCATCATGTCCAAGGCGATCAAGATGTGAACGCTCCAGGTCAGCCCGAAATCCCGCCAATCGCGCTTGAAGAACTCATCGCCAATGCTCTCATTCACCGGGATTATTTTGTAACCGCACCTGTAAGAATTTTTATTTTTGACAACCGAGTAGAGATAATTAGCCCTGGGCACCTGCCCAATAACTTAACGATTGAAAATATAACAAGTGGAAACTCGAATATTCGGAACCCCATCCTAGCTTCCTTTGCGACAAAAATTCTGCCTTACCGAGGCCTAGGAAGCGGCATCATCCGTGCTTTAAAGGCCTATCCTCATATTCATTTTGAAGATGATCGGGACGGGAATCTCTTCAAAGTGACTATTCAGCGAACAGCGAATGACTGACCACTGGCAATACAGCACCGTTCATAACAGTGCCTGCAAGGTCATCGAAGAACAGATCCTGTGGGGGCAGACGGTGTGCCGTGTCTGGTTGCCGAACCAGGACGCAGTGGTGCGCGTGCCCCGCTCCGCTTTGCGGCCGCTGAGTGCCGACCTGCAGCCGGAGATCGAGGCCGGACGCATTGCCTATGTGGCCGCCGCAGCCAAGGTGGCCGAGGTGCTCGAGGGCTCCACCAGCGCCATCGAGGGTCATGTATTGCTGGCTCCCATGGAGTCCAACGTCATTCCTCTACCGCACCAGATCCACGCCTTGTCCCGGGCCATCTCCGGCGACCGCGTGCGATACTTGCTGGCTGACGAGGTGGGTCTCGGCAAGACCATCGAGGCCGGCTTGGTCATGCGTGAACTCAAGTTACGCGGGCTGGTGCGTCGAACCTTGGTTGTCTCCCCCAAAGGTATCGCCACCCAGTGGATGGCGGAAATGCAGACACACTTTAGCGAACAGTTCCGGCTCGTGCTGGGCGACGATATCAGCACATTACAACGTCTTGCCCCAATGGCAAACCACCGAAGTTCAGCCTGGTCGATGTTTGATCAAGTCATCGTCTCCCTGGATTCGGTCAAACCCATGGACAGACGTCGCGGTTGGACGGCAGAACGAGTTGCCGAATACAACCGCAGCCGATTCGAGGATCTGATTACTGCCGGTTGGGACCTAGTGATTGTGGATGAAGCGCACCGGCTGGGTGGCAGCACCGACCAGGTTGCCCGCTACAAACTCGGCCAGGGATTGGCGGAAGCCGCGCCCTATTTGCTGCTGCTCTCGGCTACGCCTCACCAAGGCAAAACCGATGCCTTCCATCGCTTGATGAACCTGCTGGATGATGCCGCTTTTCCGGATATGGGCAGCGTCTCCCGCGAGCGGGTTGCCCCGTATGTCATCCGCACTGAAAAGCGCAAGGCCATCGATGCTGATGGGAAGCCGCTTTTTAAACCTCGACGCACGCTGATGGCTCCTGTGGTCTGGGAGAGCCGCCATCACCTGCAGCAGCTACTTTACGAAGCGGTTACCGACTACGTGCGCGAGGGCTACAACCAGGCCTTGCGCGAGAAGAAGCGCCACATCGGTTTTTTGATGATCCTGATGCAGCGCCTGGTGGTCTCCAGCACCCGGGCGATCCGCACCACTTTGGAACGTCGGCTTGGGGCGCTCAAGGATGGCGAGCAACAAGCCAGTATGCGACTGGCGGAGCTTGAAAACATCGCGGAGGAATCGGACAGTTTCGACGAACTGTACGACATGGACGGCCAGGAATTGCTCGAAGAATTGCTGAAGTCCCATGTGTCGGCCCTCCAGAACGAAAGGAGTCTGGTTGAGACCCTACTCGACGCGGCAGTCCGTTGTGAGCAGGCGGGGCCGGATGCCAAGGCTGAGGCGTTGATCGAACAGATCTACAAGTTGCAAGCCGAGGAAAACGAGCCGGATCTGAAGGTGCTGATTTTCACTGAGTTCGTGCCTACGCAGCAGATGCTCAAGGAGTTTCTTGAAGCGCGGGGCATCTCGGTCGTCACCCTGAACGGTTCCATGGGTATGGAGGAGCGGATGCAGGCCCAGGATGCCTTCCGCAAGTCGCACCGCGTGCTGGTTTCCACCGACGCAGGCGGCGAAGGCCTGAACCTGCAGTTCGCCCACGTTATCATCAACTACGACATCCCGTGGAACCCGATGCGGCTGGAACAGCGGATCGGACGCGTTGACCGAATCGGCCAGCCCAAAACGGTGCGGGCGATCAATTTTGTTTTTGAGGATTCGGTCGAGTTCCGGGTCCGCGAAGTGTTGGAGCAGAAGCTCTCCGTGATCTTCGAGGAGTTCGGCATCGATAAGACCGGCGACGTTCTCGACTCCGCCCAGGCCGGAGAATTGTTTGAGGATGTGTTCACCACGGCGATTCTCAATCCAGATGGTATCGAGACCTCCGTTGATCACACAGTAGCCCGTATTCGAGATGAGATTCAGCATGTGCGAGAGTCTTCGGCGATTTTCGGCATCTCTGAAGAACCGGATGTACAGGCCGCTGAGCGTCTACGCTCCCATCCGCTACCCCACTGGGTGGAGCGAATGACGGTTGGCTACCTCAACTCCCATGGCGGTGCTGTCACCCGCAAGCGTTCGTGGTGGGACCTGGGCTGGCCGGATGGCCAGCAGCATCGCAAATGCGTTTTTAGCGCCCGGGAAGCGGAGCGCCTGACTGATGCCACGCTGCTCAATCTTGAAAACAACCGGGTCCGTGGCCTTGCCCTGAATCTGCCACAGATGGCCGCCGGTCAGCCTTTGCCTTGCGTAAGCTTAAATGGACTGCCAGCCAACATCGCAGGTTTTTGGGGCCTGTTTGAAGTTCGCCTTCAGGCCGGGATGCACCAGAAGACGCAACTTCTGCGCATCCCCACTGTGCGGCGTGGCTATGTCAGCGTGTTTTTGAGCGAGGAAGGCAAACTGTTTCTGCCCACTGCCCGGCATATCTGGGATGCGCTGCAGACAGCGGAAGTTGAAATGCAAGACACCCTTGGACAGGATGAATCCATTACCGTCTATACGCGCTTGCAGGAAGCAGCAGAGCAGGCCGGGCAGGAGCTGTTCGACACATTGCAACAGGCTCACATTGATTCGGTGACACGGGAAGAGGAACGCGGCATGGTCGCCTTCACCTCCCGGCGCAAGGCTATCGAGCGAGTTGGGCTGCCTGAAGTACGCCAGTACCGTCTGGCCCGCTGTGATGCCGAGGAAGCTGAGTGGCGGCATGAACTGCTATCAGCGCGGCAGATCGTACCGGAAATCAGGTCGTTGCTGATGTTACGCGTCGTCAAGGCACCCCAATGCAGTTTATAACTAATGGCCCCGATATCCCTGATGCCCTCTTGCAGGCGCACGAAGATGGCCGTGTGGTTTTCTTCTGCGGTGCGGGCATTTCCTACCCTGCGCGCCTGCCGGGTTTCGCGGGTCTGATCGACAAGCTCTACACGGTATTGGCCGTCACACCCAACGCGGTGCAGCAGGCAGCGATCAAGGCCGGACAGTTCGATACCGCCATCGGCCTGCTGGAAGCGGATATCATCGGCGGCCGCAAAGAGGCGATTGTTCGCAAAGCGGTCGCAGACATCCTGAAGCCCGACCTCAACGCCCCGAACGCCTCGGCAACCCACGAGGCGCTGCTAATGTTGGGCAAGTGCCGTAACGGCCACACCCGCCTCATCACCACCAACTTCGATCGCCTGTTCGAGGAAGTGATCGCCGCGAAGTCGCTGCCCGTCGAGAGCTTCAAGGCCCCACTGTTGCCTGTACCGAAGAACCGTTGGAATGGCCTGGTGTATCTGCACGGCCTGCTCGGTGCGGCACCGACCGCGAGCGAGCTGGACCGGCTGGTCATCTCCAGCGGCGATTTCGGCCTAGCTTATCTCACCGAGCGTTGGGCGGCGCGTTTCGTCAGCGAGCTGTTCCGCAGCTGCACCGTCTGCTTCGTCGGTTACAGCATCAACGACCCGGTATTGCGCTACATGATGGATGCCCTGGCCGCCGACCGCCTGCTCGGCGAGTCGCCACCGGAGATGTTCGCGTTCGGCAGCTTTTCCAAGCGCAAGGAAGAGGAACGGGCCAACGAGTGGCGGGCCAAGAATGTCACGCCCATCCTCTACCGCGAGCACAACCGGCACGCCTATCTGCACAAGACACTGCGCGCATGGGCCGAGACCTACCGCGACGGCGTGCGCGGTAAAGAGCGCATCGTGGTCGAATGTGCCATAGCGCGACCGCTGGCGAGCACTAAACAGGACTACTTCATCCCCCGAATGCTGTGGGCGCTCAGCGATCCGGACGGCCTGCCCGCCAAGCGCTTTGCCGAGCTTGACCCCGTGCCGTCGCTGGACTGGTTGGCACCTTTGAGCGAGGACCGCTACGGCCACGCTGATCTGAATCGTTTCGGTGTTCCGCCGAAGACACCTGCCGATGACAAGCTCACCTTCAGCCTGACTCGCAGACCCTCGCAGTATCCACTCGCGCCGTCGATGTGTGTCGTTGATACTGGTGCGCGCGGCAGCCACTGGGACAAGGTGATGGGGCATTTGGCACATTGGATGATCCGCCACCTCGATGATCCGGCCCTGCTGCTGTGGCTTGTCAAGCGCGGCGGACAACTGCACGACGACCTGATCCGGTTGATAGAACACCGCCTCGACGAGTTGGCCCAGCTTGAACGCGAGGGCAACACCGCCAAATTGGCGCGTATTCGTGAAAACGCACCCAACGCGATCCCCGGTCCGCTGATGCGGACCCTGTGGCGACTGCTGCTGACCGGGCGCGTGAAATCGTGGCTGCGCGACTACAACCTTTATCGCTGGCGCGACCGCTTTAAACGTGATGGTCTCACCGCCACCTTGCGTCTGGAGCTGCGCGAGATGTTGACACCGCGCGTGTCTCTGCGCGAACCCTTCAGTTGGCCGGATGATGACCGGGAAAGCCCAGAGCCGTCGCAGATTAAAGATCTGGTGGAATGGGAGATCGTGCTTTCGACGGATCACGTCCATTCCAGAATGCGGGATCTGCCCAGGGATGAACGCTGGACCGCCGCATTGCCGGAGCTGCTATCCGATTTCAGCACGTTGTTGCGCGATGCACTCGATCTGATGCGTGAGCTCGGCAGTGCAGAAGCCCGGAGCGACCTATCCTATATACATCAACCCTCGATCAGTGGACACCCTCAGAACCGTGACTTCCACGACTGGACGGCCTTGATCGAACTGACCCGGGATGCGTGGCTGGCCACAGCGGCCCAATCCCCCGAGCGCGCGGAACTCATGGCGGAATCGTGGTCGCACACGCCCTATCCGCTGTTCCGGCGTCTCGCCCTCTTTGCCGCCGCACAGAGCAATGTAATACCCCTCCGGCGTGCACTCGATTGGCTGCTGGCGGCCGATCACTGGTGGCTGTGGTCGGTGGAAACCGAACGGGAAACCATGCGCCTGCTCGTGGCCCTGGCACCGCAACTCGATGAGGTGATGCTGCGGGCACTGGAACAGGCCGTGCTCGACGGCCCTCCCCATGATATGTTCAAGGATAACATCGAGCCCGAGCGCTGGACACGAATTGTTGACCGCACAATCTGGCTCCGGCTGGCAAAGATCGTCGAGGCTGGTGCGGTCTTGGGTATAGTTGCCAAGGACCGGCTGGACAGGCTCTCAGCTCAGTATCCTGAGTGGCAACTCGCGGTGGATCAGAGCGATGAGTTTCCTTACTGGATGGAGAGTGGCTGGGTCGGTGACAGGGACCCATGGCGGGATTTCGTATCAATACCTCGCAGCAGGCGCGGCCTATTGAACTACTTGATCGCAAACACGGTGTTGCCCGAGTCGAAACAAGACGACTGGCGAGAAAGGTGCAAGGATAGCTTTCAAAGCACGGCGTACGCCTTGTGTCATTTGGCAGGACAGAATGTTTGGCCGTATGATCGCTGGCGGGATGCGTTACAGGCGTGGTCAGAAGAGGAACTACAAAACCGCTCTTGGCGGTACATGGCCCAGGTCCTTGTAAATGCGCCCGATGAAATGCTGCAAACGCTCGCCCATGGTGTCAGCTGGTGGCTGCAGGCCATTGCAAAGACCTTCGAGGGACACGAAACGCACTTCTTCGGGTTAGCTCGCCGCATCCTGGCGCTGGATCATCAGGATGTCGTCGATACCGATGACCCCGTCGGGCGAGCCATCAACCATCCCGTGGGTCAGGTAACGGAGGCACTGCTGCGCTGGTGGTATCGACGCTCACTGGAGGATGGGCAATGTTTGCCCGCAGAGCTCAAGCCCACGTTCACTGAGCTTTGCGATACCGGGATCGACAAGTTTCGGCATGGCCGTGTTTTGCTGGCGGCGCATGTCATCACGTTGTTCCGCGTGGACCGGGATTGGGCGACGCACCACCTGTTGCCCCTTTTTGACTGGCAACGATCGGAAGCCGAAGCGCGCGCGGTGTGGGAAGGTTTCCTGTGGTCACCGCGCCTGTACTGTCCTCTGATGGAAATGCTTAAGCCGGCCTTCCTCGATACCGCGCGCCATTTTGCGGCATTGGGCAAGCACAACGGCCATTACGCATCGTTACTGACATTTGCTGCCCTCGACCCAGGTGACACCTTCACCACGGCTGAGCTGGCGGCCGCCACCCGCTCACTCCCGCCGGACGGTTTGCACGATGCAGCACAAGCATTGGTGAGAGCGCTTGAGGGCGCGGGCGATCAACGTGCCGACTACTGGACCAACCGGGTTGCCCCGTACCTTCACGCCATCTGGCCTAAAACGCGAGACAACATTTCACCCGACATCGCCGAAAGTCTTGGCCACCTGTGCATAGCGGCACAAGATGCGTTCCCCGAAGCATTGACGCTGCTCCGTGTCTGGCTGCAACCGATTGAACACCCGCACTATATCGTGCATCTTCTGGACGAATCTGGACTGTGCAGACAGTTCCCTGCGGAGGCATTGCTGCTGCTAGATGCAGTAATTGCCGAACAGCAGTGGGCGCTCATGGAGTTGGGTCAATGTTTGGATGAGATTGTGCAGACCGCGTCACATTTTGCGCAAGATGCCCGTTACTTGAAGCTCCGAGAGTATTTGCGCAGATGAGGATCACAATGACTCTTGGTGCAACTTCAAAAATGAGTAGCTGGCGGGATGCCATCCTGAACGACTTTGTCCCCAACGTCAGCAAACTGACCTTGGTCGCCGACCCGGACTGTCTGTTGTCCGAGGAGAAACTGTCGCTGGCGCTTCGCGGGCGAGGCTTCGACCTGATCGAGTTCAATGACCCGGTCGAATTCAGATACGCCTATGAGTCCAAATACCGCTCTATCTGGGACCAGGGCAAGCACACCGATCTGGTGGTGATCCTCAGGTTGCAGGATGCCGAACTTGAATCCTTGCCTTACGATCTGCTCCAGGCGGGCAGGAAGCTGTCGTTCAACCTGGGGGAGCTTTTCCCAACGCTCAGTTACCCGGTCATCGAGAAGCTTGACCGGAGCCTGCTGGACGCGCTTTTTGAAGCTCAGCGCAAGTCGTCACTGGATCGCATGGGCGACAACGCCACCAAGGATTTCATTCTCCGTCATGTGTTCGGCATCGCGGCGGAGTTGATTGCCAACGAGGTGGACCTGCTTCGCGCCTTGCTCCGTTTGCATTACGGCAAACTTCAGATTCCTCTGATGCTGGCCGAGCGGCTCATCCAGGTTATTAAAGGCCATGATGGACTCAAGTCCTGGCCGCTTTCTGAAATCGTTCCGGACGACGAGGCATTCTTCACCTTTTTGCAGGAACGCTGGCCGGTTTTTCTTTCCAGACTTGGCGGTGCCAATCAGGTCAGAGATGACTCGCCAGGTTTTGGCCTCAAGTATCCTGGTCCGGATCACCTGCCGTTCGACCATCAGGACATCAAGGTCTACATCGACAACCTTTTCCTGGAGGGGAAACTCACTCCTGTCGAGGCCAAAGGCATTGAAGTGGATGCTGGGTCCTGGGTTCGGAGCGGTATTGCCACGTCCGTCTTTGCCGATGACGGTCTGCGGATCTCTGGTTTGTTTGATCTTGTCGAAAAAGATCTGCCCACAGCGGAAGCGCGTTACTCAGACTGGACCGCCTTTGCATTAAAATGGGCGGAACTGTCCTCGCTGGTTCATTGCAGCATAAGCACCGAGTATCAGACCCGGCTCAGGGAAATCGGCGATGCCTTGAACACAACCTTTGCCGGCTGGCTGACTGGCCACTACTCGAGTCTGATCAACTTGCCGCCGACCACTCCGGCCATGCTGCACCATGTGCCGCGCCGCCTGGCTCGGGACATCGAGGATTCCACTGACAGCCGAGCTGCGCTGATTGTGATCGATGGACTTGCCTTGGATCAGTGGGTGACCATCCGCCAGCTTCTGCAAAAGCAGGATGCCAGCCTGGTCATGCGCGAATCCGCAACTTTTGCCTGGATTCCAACGCTGACATCGGTATCGCGGCAATCAATTTTTTCGGGCAAGCCGCCGCTCTTTTTCCCCTCATCCATCAACTCGACAAACAGCGAAGAGAAACTCTGGAAGCAGTTCTGGGAAGGCCATGGACTGTCCCGGCTGGATGTCGCTTACCAGCGAGGCCTTGGCGACGGCGATGCTGCGGGCGTCCTCGACATCGCAATCCACCATGGGAGGACCAAGGTGGTGGGGCTGGTCATAGACAAGGTAGACAAGATCATGCACGGGATGCAACTCGGCTCAGCCGGGATGCACAACCAGATCAAGCAATGGTGCCAAGGTGGTTTTCTGGCCGCCCTGGTCGGCCAACTGTTGGAATACGGCTATGAGGTATGGCTGACGGCTGATCACGGCAACATTCAATGTGACGGCAAAGGCCGCCCATCTGAGGGTGTGATTGCCGAAACTCGCGGCGAGCGGGTTCGCGTATATCCCACCCCGGAACTCCGCGCTCAGGTGGCAGGAGCCTTTCCTTTTGCCCACAAGTGGCAACCAGTCGGATTGCCACCAAACTATTTCCCCTTGGTGGTCAATGGCCACGACGCGTTTGTTAGTCCAGGAGATGTCATCGTAGGTCACGGCGGTGTAGCCATTGAAGAAGTCATCGTGCCCCTGGTGAAGTTTGAAAGGAGGACTCGGTGATGGGCAAAAGACACGAAGCCATTGGCATCAAGCAGGCGATCCGTTTCGAGTGGATGCAGAAAGTAGCCAATCTTTTGCTGGCTGGACTCGATGCAAAAACCATCCGCCAGGAGCTGCATGAGTTCCTCACGGACAGAAAAGGCAACGGCACTGAAGGTGAACGAAGCGATCAGACCCGGACATTTGTCGTCAACAACCTGATGAAGATCTGGGTCTCTCCTGACCCCGAACTAATTTCATTCCGGGATACCTCGCTGGCGTTTCTGCAGGCAAACCCGTCCATGGCCCTGGCGGTTCACTGGGGGCTGATCTCAGCGGTCTATCCGTTCTGGTTCTCTGTAGCCCGTCAGACCGGCCGCCTGTTGTCCTTGCAGGATCAGGTGACCCAGACGCAGATCATCAACCGCCTCAAGGAACAGTACGGCGACCGGCAAACCGTGAGTCGCTATGCGAGATTTGTCATCCGCTCCTTTGTCGCCTGGGGAGCCCTGAAGGATTCCGAGGCCAAAGGCTGCTATGAGAAAGCCGCCCTGGTGAGTATTGCCGAACCAAAACTGGCCATCCTGATGTTCGAGTCCGCACTCCTCGCCACCCCGGAGGGCAAGGGCGCATTGGGGCTGCTCCTGAACAACCCGGCATTCTTCCCATTCCAGCTCCCCGTGATGACCGGTGACTTTGTATCCCAACGCAGCGACCGGATCGATGTGGTTCGCTATGGTTTGGATGATGAATTGTTGAAATTGAAGGCATAGCGACACATGGCAAGGAATGAATTCAAGAAATCGGGGCAGAAAAGTTGAGGAGGGTTTCGTGTGAGCGCATCTGACAATCTTGAATCAATATTGGCTGCTCCATTTGGTGACGCTCTGGATGCTCTGGACGCGCTTATGGCCCAGCACTGGCACGACCGTCTGACCATGGCTCTTACCACTTTTTATATCCGATTCATCCTCGACAGCCCCTTCTTCAAGAGCGGCTTTTGGTCCAACGGTGGGACCAACGGTTGGACCAGGGGTGGGACCAGGGGTTGGACCAGGGGTAGGACCAACGGTGTGACCAGGGGTGGGACCACTTTTTAAGACTGCCACATCCTGGCAATTTTTTCATCAAGAACGGTATCTGGTACGACCGTCTGACCATCCTCAACGCTCAGAGATTTGACCCGCCCTATGCTCAGATAAATTGACCCACCTTCCTCCAATGCTCAAGAAGCAGACCCACCTCTCTGCCGAGGGTCTTACCAATTTTTGTAACCGATTCATCCTCGAACCACTTCTTCAATGGTGAGTTTTGGTGGGACGGTATCACCAGGGATCATACCACTTTTTGGCTGGTTCATCCCTGACGGCCTCTCCTTCAAGAGCTGGCTTTGGTGGGACGGCAGTTGCAAACAAGTTCGCACCGCGGTAGCAACAGAGGTAAAAGGTAAAACCGTTAGCCCGGGGCAGCACCGTGCAGCTGCGAATGAGTCCAGATTCCATCATAAACTGACTCATTTTTGCCTGGACAAAGGGGGCCACCTCAACTGCCACGCTGTTCTCGTCGGCTTTTGAGAGAGGGTCATGGCTAAGGCCTAACAATTGCCTCCTAAAGTTACCAACTTTATTTTACATAATTTTGGAAGCCTTATGGAGAAAGCAATCAATTAGTTACCAACTTTATTTTTTTTCAGAAATTTTACTGCCCGTATTTGCTTGCCTCCTGTCCGAAAAAGTTACCAACTTTATTTTGATTCGACATGAAGTTGTGGGTCAAGGAGTATGAGGTGCTCCTCGCATCTTTCCCCAAAGCCGGGACAGAAAGAATCCGCCAGCCGCCACCATGACGATGGCCGCACCAGCGGTCAGATTCAGGGAGTAGGCCAGAAGCAATCCGCTTACGCAGAACACGGCGCAGAGTAGCACGGACCAAGCCATCATGATTCCCAGTGAACGCGCAACCCTTTCCGCCATCACGGCTGGAATGGTCAACAGCGCGATGACCAGAATCAAGCCCACGGCCTGGATGACCGTTACCACGGTCAACGCGGCCAGAGCCAAAAGGCTGAAATACAGGCCGCGCACCGGGACGCCCATAACCCGTGCATGCTCCTCGTCGTATGACATGGCCAACAGGTCGTGATAGAAAAGCCTCACCCAGCCCAGCACCACCAGATTCAACGCGGCCATCAGCCATAGGCTTGTGCTGGGCACCAACAGAATGCTGCCAAACAGGTAGCTCATCAAGTCCACGTTGTACCCAGGGGTCATGTCCACCAGGATGATCCCCGCGGCCATGCCCACGGCCCAGATCACGCCAATGGTGGCGTCGCTGCGATGCTTGGCCCCCAAACTGATCCCGCCCATGACCAAGGAAGCCAGCAAAGCGAACAGCGCGGCGCCGAGATACGGCGACGCGCCCAGATAGATCGCCGCGCCCACCCCGCCATAGGAAGCGTGGGCGACTCCGCCGGACAGAAAGACAAGACGGTTGACCACAACCAAGGCCCCCATCACCCCGCAACAAACGCTGATCAGCAAACAGGCCGCCAAGGCGTTGCGCATGAATTCGTACTGGAGAAAATCCGGGATCATGAGCAGCGATGCTCCTTAAGCACTCGGTGGGGCACCGGCCCGTGGGTCACCAGTTCCACGGGGCAGTGGTAGACGGTTTCAAGCATTGTCTGGGTGAACTCGGCCCGGTCATGGTAAAAGAGCGTTTTGTTCACGCAGGCCACGGACGTGGCGTAGCTGGAAAGAATGGAGAGATCATGGCTGACCACGATGATGGTCATGGACGCGTTCAATTCCTTGAGCAAATCATAGAGGGCCGTCTGAAAGTCCCGGTCCACGCTGGCCGTGGGTTCGTCCAGAAAGAGCAGTTCCGGGTCGTTGGCCAGGGCTCTGGCGATAAAGACCCGTTGCCGTTGACCGCCGGAAAGCCGGCCGATGCGCCGATCGCGCAAACCCCACATGCCCACCCGCTCTAGGGCTAGGCGCGTCGCCTCCCGGTCCGCCGCGTCGAAACCGCGCCAAAAGGAGCGCTGAGGCAAGCGACCGAGCAACACCACGTCTTCAACCATAATGGGAAATTGGGTATGAATACTGGTGTGTTGCGGAACATACCCCACCTTGCGGGGCATCCTTCCAGGGGCCGCGCCGAGCACGGAGGCGACGCCTTTGCGTGGCTTCAGGATTCCCAGCAGGATCTTTAGCAGCGTGGTCTTCCCCCCCCCGTTGGGTCCCAGCACGGCCAGAAATTCCCCCTGGCGCACACGCAGCTCCACGTCTTCCAGGACGGGATGTCCATCATAGGCGAAGCACACACCCTGGGCGTGCACGACAGGAGGGGACATGGGACAACTCCGTTACTGCATCGCTTGCTTGAATGTTCTGGCCACGTCGCGCATGTTCTCCATCCAGTTTTCTGCCAACGGGTTGATTGCGATGGTCCGGCCATTGATGGCCGAGGCGATGGTTTCTGCGCCGCGGGTGGAAAACTGCGGGGAGACGAAAACAACGCGAATCCCATCTACCTTGGCCCGCTGAATCAGATGTTGCAAGTCCTGGGCCTTGGGTTCCTTGCCCTCCAGTTCCACCGGGATCTGCTCAAGCCCGTAATGCCGAGCAAAGTAGCCCCAGGCGGGATGAAAGACCATGAACGCCGTCCCTTGCTTTCCGGCCAAGGTTTGGCGGATGTCCGCATCCAGGGCGTCCAGGTCGGCCATGAATGCCTTGAAGTTGGCTTCATATACCGGTGCATGCACGCCGTCGAGGGCCGTCAAGGCCTCGAGGATGTGCCGTGCCTGGATGCGGACCAAATCCGGCGAAAGCCAGACGTGGGTGTCCAGTCCGCCGTGATGGTGGTGGTCATGCTCGTGGTCATGCTCGTGGTCATGCCCATGATCATGGTCGTGACTCTTTCCTTGAGCATGTTCGTGTCCGTGATCGTGATTCTTTCCATGATCGTGCCCATGGTCATGATGGTGGGGGATCATGGGGAGTTTCTCGATGCCCGCATCCGTGTGGACGATCCGCAGTTCAGGATGAAGTGCTGCTATCTTGGACAAAAGGTTTTTCTCGAATTCCACCCCCAAGGCAAAATATATCTTGGCCTGGGCCAAGGTCCGCATCTGGTCCGGTTTCGGCTCGTAGACATGCGGGCTGACGCCCGGCGGGACCATGACGGACACATTTACGAGTTGGTCGCCGATGCGCTCCACGAAGTACTTTTGCGGCGCGATGCTCACGAATACCTCAAACGGCTGTGCTCGGACGGATGCCGCGCTCAGCGTCATGAACAACACCACGAACAGAGCAATCCCAAGCCTCAAATCCCAATTTTGCATATTCATATCCTCCTGGTTACCTTACCCGATGCGGCACGCCTCTCGTCCTCAGCCTTTCGATGATATTGATTTTGCGGTATCATCACGGATGATGGCAAGCAAATGGCGTTGTTGAGAGTCAATTGATAACCTTCTTGGCAAATGGTAAGGGGAAAAGAGGAGAGAGGGTGGCCTCGAAAAAAAAACGCCCCGAGCGAAAGCGACCGCATAAAAGCCGGAAATGAAACGAAAAACACAACAACGACAAGCTATTCAATCGGTCCTTGGCAAGGCCATGGGACCGCTGACCATCCCCGAGATTCACCGGGAAGCCTTACGCTATTCGCCAGGCTTGGGAATCGCCACGGTCTATCGAACCGTTCGAGATATGTTGGAACAGTGCGCGATTTTACAAATCGGCATTCCAGGAGAAATCCCCAGATACGAGGACGCGCATCGCTCACACCATCATTTTTTCCAGTGCCGCGTTTGTTCCCGGGTCTTTGAAGTCCACGAATGTCCCACCGACCTTCATCGCTTGGTCCCGGAAGGGTTTGAGTTGGAGGATCACGAGGTGTTCCTGTTCGGTCGTTGCAAGGACTGTCGCGGGGTGCCTGCGGATATGCATCCCGCCAAACCGGCAGAAACGATCGACATGTGATTCGTTTCTCCAGGAGCCGACAGCTACTTGATCTCCAGCCGGGGAGCTCCAGGGTGATGCGAAACGGCCCGCCCGATGACCTCGCACATCTCCCCTCCCTCTTGAAGCAGCCTTTGGGCCTCGGCCACCTGCTTCTCGGCAACTCCCAGCACCAGACCGCCGGAAGTCTGGGCGTCAAAAATCATGTCCGTGCGCAGCGTGTCCACGCCGGGCTTGATCTCCACCTGCTTGGCGCAGTGCTTCTTGTTGGCGAAACTGCCAGCGGGAAGCATGCCCATGGCGATCAATTCCAAGGCTCGGTCCAGGACCGGAACGCTTTCGGCGTCCAGGACAATCCGTACGTCCGAGGCATTGGCCATCTCCAGCAGATGCCCGCCCAAGCCGAATCCGGTCACATCCGTGGCACCCTTCAATCCTAGCTTGGCGATGACTTCCCCGCCAACCCGGTTCAGCCGCCCGGCCCAGTGATACAGAAGCTTTTCCAGCTCTTCCGCGCCGGGCAACTCGGCCTTCAACCCCGTGGCCAAGACGCCTGAGCCCAACGGCTTGGTCAGAATCAGCCGATCACCGGGACGCAGGCCACCATTGGTCGCATAACCTTCCGGAGCGACGACGCCGGTGACCGCCAAGCCGTATTTGATCTCCTGATCTTCGACGCTGTGACCTCCGGCCAGCACCGCTCCGGCCTCTTGGATCTTGTCCAATCCGCCGCGCAGAATTTCCTTGAGAATATCCTTGGAAAGGGTTTTGATTGGAAAACAGACGATGTTCATGGCGCACCATGGAGTTCCCCCCATGGCATAAACGTCCGAGAGCGAGTTGGCGGCGGCGATTTGCCCGAACCAATAGGGATTGTTGACGATGGGGGTGAAGAAATCCACGGTCTGAACCAGGGCCATGTTCGGCGGGAACCGGAGTATCGCCGCGTCCTCGGCATGCGCTGTTCCGGAAAGCAGGCGCTCGTCCGGGTGAATGACGAGATCCTTTAAAACGCTCTCCAGGTCCCCTGGAGATATTTTGGAGGCTCAACCGGCGGCACTGACACCGCGGACCAGAGCACAGTCATCCAGATTGATCATAACCTCAACCTCGTTGGTGATGGAAGGAATCAGAGTGGCCAACGGAGCGACGCACCAAGTCGAACACTTCCTCTTCGACCTGATGCTGAATCGCCTCGGGCTGCTCAAATGTCTCGGCTGCTTCGATGACGAATTTCAAAAAATACCGTACGACGGGAAACTGGTGACGCAAGGGGTGATGGACAACGAAAAAACTGCGCTCGAAGCGGAGTTCCGGAATGCTGACGGCGGTCAATTCTCCGCGCTGAAGGTACTCCCGAGCGGCCAGCCGGGAGCTGACGGTAATTCCCATGCCGCAACGCACGAAACGCAACAGGGCTTCCGTGCCGTCCACGACGCTGACCACGTTCAGTTCCTTGGGCGAACATCCTGCTTTTTCCAAGGCCTGCTCCACGGCAAGTCGCGTTCCTGATCCAGGTTGGCGCACCACCCAAGGCATCTTGGCAATGGATTCCATGCTGAACGGTGTGCGGCGTCCGGACAAAAAATTAGGCGCAGCCAAGACCACAAGCGAGTCGTCCACCAAGGTCTGAAACTCCAGCTCAGAAGATTCGTCCCTGGCTCCTACCACACCGACACATAGCTCTCCCCGGGAAATCAAGTCAAGAATGTTCAAGGAATCGCCTTCGACCAGAGAGATGCGGACATTGGGATATTTTCGTGAAAAACGGCTGAGCAATTCCGGAAAAAGGTAGTTCGTGGGAATTGTGCTTCCCCCCAGTTTCAACTCTCCGGACACGTCGTTGGACAGCAAACGAATTTCAGACTCGGCCCGATCCAGGGATGTAAAGATGGAAGCGCAATGCCCGTAGAGAATGTCCGCGGCCTGAGTCGGTAAAATGCCGCGCCCGAGGCGATCAAACAATGAGACTTGGATGGATTGTTCCAATGAGGCCACATGGGCGCTGATGGTGGGTTGAGACAAAGCAAGGTCTTCCGCGGCCCGAGAAAAGCTTTTTCGCTCATATACCTTGGCAAAGGCTCTCAGTTGACGCATATCCATATATACGATCCAAGCAATAGATTTTAGCTATCGAACAAGTTAAAAAAAAGGCAGAGCAAGAGCTCTGCCTTTATCACATGCATCAATGGTTCACTCAGTGGACTTTTCTCGAGGGGCCGAAGAGGCTTCTTCGGTCGCGGGATTCTGTGGAACCGTGCTTTGCGCAACGGATGTTGTCGGAGAATTCCCTATCTCAGTTTGTCCACTCACGCCATCATGCTTCGTAAACTCAATGAAAGCCAAAGGAGCACAGTCTCCCGGTCGTGGTGACCCAAGCTTCAATACGCGTGTGTATCCACCAGGGACATCCTGATACAAGGGAGCAATCTCGTCAAACAGTCGTTTAACAAGCCCATGGTCCCCCAAGACCTTGTACACCAGCCGCCTGGAATGCAAATCATTGCGCTTTGCCTTGGTCACGAGTTTTTCAACCACACCACGAAGTTCCTTGGCCTTGGCTTCAGTGGTTTGAATACGGCCATGCTGGATCAGCGCGCTGGCCATGTTCCGAAACATGGCTTTTCGGTGGGCCGGTGTCCGGTTGAACTTTCTACCGCTCTTCCTGTGTCTCATGAGTTTCTTCCTTCTTCAACCATTCCTGATATTTCTCTTCGAAATTAGGCACATCGGTCCCAAAATCAAAGCCCATTTTATTGACAACGCGCCGAATTTCCTCAAGTGACTTCCGACCGAAGTTCCGCGTTTCCAAAATTTCGTTTTCCGTCTTTTGAACAAGTTCGCCAAAAATAGCTATTCCAGCGCTCTTCAAGCAATTGGTCGCCCTTACGGAAAGCTCAAGATCCTCAATGGACTTGAACAAAACGGGATCAATACTTTGGTCCGTGGCGTCCGCCGCTCCTTGTTCGTCGTCGCTGTCATCGAATGCGATGAACACGGAGAGCTGGTCTTTAAGTATCTTGGCGGAATAGGCGAAAGCATCATCTGGACGTACTGACCCGTCTGTCCAAACTTCCATGACCAGCTTGTCATAATTGGTCATCTGACCAACTCGCGCCTGCTCCACGGAATACGCGGCCTTAAGGATAGGAGAAAAGTTCGCGTCCAACGCGATCAATCCAATTTCCTCGTCCAGGCCTTCATGCATTTCCGCTGGAAGATACCCCTTGCCCATACGGACTTCAAGCTCCAAGCGAAAATCAACGTCGTCAGTCAAAGTAGCGATGAGTTGTTCGGTATTGTAGACCTTGACCCGTTGATTTTCCTGAATAGCGGAAGCAGTGACCACTCCTTTAGAGTTTGCCGTGAGCTGAAGTCGTTGTGGCTCATCGGTGGTCATGGCCAAGCGAACCTGCTTCAAGTTAAGCACGATATCCGTGATATCCTCAAGAACGCCAGGAATAGTCGAAAACTCGTGCTGGACGCCCTCGATGCGCACGGCGACGATGGCCGCCCCCTGCATAGACGACAGCAGGACGCGACGCAGGGCGTTGCCAATTGTTGTCCCAAACCCACGTTCTAACGGCTCACAGATAAACTTGCCGTAGGTATTGGTAGAGCGCTTGTCCTTGACAAGCTGGTCGGGCTTGACCAACTCCGTCCAATTTCGGGTGTTGAGGAGCTTGTCGCCTTTACGAATGAACATTCTATGCACCTGCAAAGATTATTTTGAATACAACTCTACGATGAGCTGTTCGTTGATCTGAAAAGATATATCTTCGCGAGTCGGAACGGCGACGAGTTTGCCTCTAGTCTGAGGACCGTCGACTTCCAACCAAGCGGGGGTTCCGCGACGGGCGATCACCTGCTGGGCTTCCTGAATAACGGGAATCTTGCGACTCGACTCCTTGACCACGATCTCGTCACCAATGCGCAAGCGCAAAGAGGGTATATTCACCTTATGGCCGTTCAAGGTAAAATGACCATGGCGGATTAACTGTCGGGCCTGATCGCGAGAATTTGCATATCCCATGCGGTAAACGACGTTGTCCAGGCGTGTTTCCAGCAATACCAATAAATTGGTTCCGGTTACGCCCCGTTGCTTGTCGGCCCTGGAAAAATAATTCCGGAACGGTCGCTCAAGTACTCCGAAAGTGCGACGTAATTTCTGCTTTTCTCGCAATTGCAAGGCATAGTCGCTGAACTTTTTCCGTGCACGACCGTGTTCCCCGGGTGCATATGAACGTCGCTCGTAGGCACATTTGTCGGTGAAACAGCGATCACCTTTCAAAAAAAGCTTTGCGCCTTCCCGGCGGCACAATCGGCATTTTGCATCAGTATATCTGGCCAAAATCTCCTACCTCCCCTCTCCTTAATTAGACCCTTCTGCGTTTGGGCGGACGGCAACCATTGTGCGGAATCGGCGTGATGTCACGGATATAGGTTACCTGAAAGCCGACCTTGTTAATGGCCCGCATGGCTGCTTCGCGGCCGGAGCCCGGCCCCTTGACCAGTACGCCTACGGTTCGCATGCCTTGTTCCTGCGCCTTGCGAGCTGCGGTTTCGGCGGCGAGTTGAGCAGCAAAAGGGGTGCTTTTCCGCGATCCTTTGAAGCCGGACATTCCGGAACTGGCCCAACTAACTACGTTTCCCTTCTGATCGGTAAAGGAAATGATGGTGTTGTTAAAGGTGGCCTGGATGTGAGCGACTCCCACTGGAATGTTTTTTTTCTCTTTCCGTTTGCCGGCTTTACGAGCAGGTCTTGCCATATCTTTAATTGCTCCTGTCCCTAATGAGTTCTTGATTAAATATTGGTCAACAGCCCTTTGTCCAGTCGGCTACTTTTTTCGCTTTCCAACGATGGAGCGTCGTGGACCCTTACGGGTTCTCGCATTGGCGTGAGTGCTCTGGCCGCGCACAGGCAATCCCTTTCGATGCCGCAACCCTCTGTAGCAGCCAATGTCCATCAGGCGCTTGATGTTGCTGGTCACGTCACGTCGTAGGTCACCCTCTACTTTATAGGTGGATTCAATTTCCTTACGAATGTCGTTGATCTCGTCCGCGCTTAAATCATCGGTCTTCTTCGTCCACGCAATGCTCGTCGCATCCAGTACCTTTAAAGCAGTTGTCCGACCAATCCCGTAGATGTAGGTCAGAGCGATATCCATTCGTTTGTTCTTGGGCAAATCAACCCCAGCGATTCGTGCCACGGTTCTCCTCCATTATCCTTGACGTTGCTTGTGACGGGGGTTTTCGCAAATAACCCGTAAAATTCCATTGCGGCGAATGATTTGACACTTGTCGCAAACTTTCTTCACGGACGGCTTGACTTTCATTTGGTACTCCAACGGTTAATTCAATCAAATAGTGATTCGACCTCGTTTGAGATCGTACGGAGACTTTTCCACCTGAACATTGACTCCAGGAAAAAAGATGAACGTGAAAAATTTTTAAATTCCGGATAATTAGACCAAACCGTCATCTCTGTTGAACAGACTCGCGAAACATGGCGCTCGGCAAAGCCAAAATTACGTGCCATCTACTTCAATGGCCTCTTCCTTGGCCATATTCAGCATAACTCCTGCTCAATATCTCAGGACCATTTGAAGTCAAGGCTATGGTATGCTCAAAATGCGCCGCGAGGCTGTTGTCCTTGGTCACAGCCGTCCATCGATCGGAAAGAATCTCAACCTCGTCCTTGCCTGCCGTGACCATCGGCTCGATTGCCAAAACCATGCCGGTCTTTAGCGGTATATTGGAATATCGCTGCGGAATGAAATTTGGAATCTCTGGCTTTTCGTGGAGGCTTCGGCCAATGCCGTGTCCAACGAATCGCTTGACCACGGAACAGCCTTTTTCTTCGACATAGTGTTGAATAGCTCGGGATATGTCATAGAGCTGGTTCCCAAGGACGGCCGACTTAATTCCGATATCCAGAGCGCCACGAGTAATGTCAAGTAACTTCTGGGTACTGTCTGAAATCGAACCCACGGGAAACGTCCGAGCCGAGTCTCCATAAAAGCCTTGGTAGATGACTCCAAAGTCGATACTGACGATGTCGCCTTCCTGAAGTGTCCGATCAGAGGGAAAACCGTGAACGACTTGTTCATTGATCGAGCAGCAAAGTGCGTAAGGGAAACCCCGATATCCCTTGAACGCCGGCTTAACATTAAACCGAGAGCACCATGTCAGGGCAATTTCCTCAAGATCAATGGTTTTTATGCCTGGCCTTACGCTTTCTTGTAGTACATCCAGAATAATGGAAACGATCCGATTCGCCTCGCGGAGGATATTGATCTCTTTCTCATTCTTCAAATAGATGCCAAGGTACTTCTTCACACCTACCGCCTGCCTTTGATCCGTGTTTTTTGCATCAGTCCTTCATACTGATGAGTAATGAGATACGAATCAACCTTGCTCATGGTGTCCATGGCGACGACCACAGTGATCAACACGCCGGTTCCGCCAAAATAAAAAGGTACATTGAACTGTGAAATAAGCAACATCGGCAACACGCAGATGGCGGAAATGTACAGCGACCCCCAGAGGGTAATCCGACTGAGAACGGTGTCAATGTATTCACGTGTTTTCAAACCGGGACGAATACCAGGAATGAAGCCGCCCTGCTTACGAATATTTTCGGCGATATCCTTGGGATCAAAAATAATAGCCATATAAAAGTAACAAAAGAAAATTATCAACGCGACAAATACTGTGTTGTAAAGAATCGTCGCCGGATCGAACATCATGGAGACTCTGTTCAAAATCTCGGATTGGGAAAATGAAGCCAAAGTCGCTGGAAACATCAACATGGAAGACGCGAAGATCGGGGGGATGACTCCAGCGGTATTAATCTTCAACGGCAAGTGCGTTGTCTGCCCTCCGTACATTTTCCGTCCAAGCATCCGTTTAGCGTACTGGATGGGTATTCTGCGCTGCCCTCGTTCCATGAAGACGATGAAAATCAAGACGCCGGCGACAAGCAAAGCCAGGAGTAGGGCTACGAACAAGGAAATCTGCCCAGCGCTCATTAACCGAAAAGTATTGATTATGGCACCAGGCAATTGGGCGACAATACCTGCGAAAATGATCAATGAAATGCCGTTTCCGATACCGTATTCGGTGATCTGCTCACCAATCCACATCAACAGGACGGTACCAGACACCATGGTGATGATCGTGGTCAGGCGGAAAGCCCAGCCTGGGTCCATGACCACAGCGGCCCCCCCTGGGCTGGTCATGTTCTCGATCCCGATGGCGATGCCCAGGCCTTGAACCGCAGCGATCATTACCGTTCCATACCGAGTATACTGCGTAATTTTCTTTCGTCCTGAGGCGCCTTCTTCCTTGAGACGCTTCAACTCCGGACTGACAACGGTCAACAACTGAATGATGATCGATGCGGAGATATAGGGCATGATGCCCAAAGCGAAAATGGAAAGATTGCTCAGGCCGCCACCGGCGAACATGTCGAACATCCCAAACAGTGTTCCCTGCATGCTGGCGAAAAAATCAGCCATTGCACTGGAATCGACCCCGGGGACAGGGATATGAACTCCGATCCGGCAAGTCGCCAAGAGCATAAACGTAAACAGGATCTTGCGTTTTAATTCCGCGAGACCACCGGATTTACTGGTTGTTTGCTGCACGCTGTTCGCCTTCAATAGCAACGGCTTGGCCACCAGCTTTGGAAATCTTGTCGATGGCCTGTTTGCTGAATCGATGCGCCTCTACCCGAACGGCAATGGAGATATCCCCTCTCGCCAGAACCTTGATCGGCAGTCCGCGTTTACCGAATCCCGCAGCATAAATGGCTTCCAGTGAAATTTGGTCGGCTTGCGGAAAGAATTCCAGCAACCGATCCAAATTGACAACAGCGTATTCCGTTCGAAAAGGATTTTTGAATCCGCCCTTGGGAAGTCGTCGCTGAAGAGGCATCTGGCCGCCTTCAAAACCGGGGGCCTTGGTCCCTCCGCTACGGGATTTTTGTCCCTTGTTACCCTTGCCGGAAGTGCATCCCCAGCCGCTGCCGGACCCTCGTCCAACACGCTTTCTGTTTTTGCGCTCCTCGTAAAACGGATAGAGATCATGTAATTGCATATTGTCCTTCCAGAGTATGCGCGTTAGCAACCAACGCGCCTTGACATGCTTGAAAATAAAGGCAGCGTTGCTCAAAGATCGAGCTAGCGGCCAAGACTGACGTTCTGCCCGCGGAGTTCGCTTACCTGTTCAGCTGAACGTAGGGAAACGAGACCCTGGACGGTTGCCTTCAGCACGTTATGCGGATTATTGGTTCCAATGGCCTTCGTCAAAATATCGCTTACGCCGACAGCTTCCATCACGGCTCGCACAGGTCCACCGGCAATGATTCCCGTTCCCTTTGACGCTGGCTTCAAAACAACATGACCGGCTCCGTACTGTCCTTCAACCTTGTACGGGACCGTTCCGTCGACCAGATTGATTTTTTGCATGGTCTTTCGTGCTCGTTCCGTGGCTTTGCGGATCGCTTCAGGGACCTCGTTGGCCTTACCAAGGCCGTATCCAACGGAATCCTTGCCGTTGCCGACGACGACAAGAGCACTAAAACTAAATCGGCGGCCACCTTTGACTACTTTGGCCACGCGATTCAGATATACAATTTTCTCTATGAACCCTAATTGCGTCTGTTCCATGAAGGTCCCCATTAGAATTGAAGTCCGCCCTCGCGAGCGCCATCGGCAAGAGCCTTGATCTTCCCGTGATATATGTACCCACCGCGATCAAATACGACTTGGCGGATATCCTTTTCCTTGGCCTTGTTCGCCAAGTCTTTCCCGACCTGCATAGCCGAGTCACGGGTGAAGCCGTTCACGCCGCCGTCCTTTGACAGATTCAAGGACGAAGAAGAAGCAAGGGTATGACCGTTGTCGTCATCGATCAATTGTGCATAGATGTATGCATTGGATCGAAAGACCACCAAGCGAGGTCGCACGGCATTACCACTAATTTTCTTTCGAATCCGATGCCTACGACGGACTCTTGCTTGATTCTTAGTGTATTTCATGGACTAATCCTACTTTTTACCTGTTTTGCCGGCCTTCCGCCGAATCACTTCATCCGTATATTTGATCCCCTTGCCTTTGAATGGCTCAGGCGGACGGAAACGACGAATTTGCGCGGCTACTTCGCCGACCTTCTCTTTGTCGATTCCCTGCAAGGTCAGTTTGTTTCCCTCGACTTTGGCGGACATGCCTTGCGGCAGATTGTACTCGACAGGATGTGAAAAACCGACGTTCAGGGTGATTTTTGGACCATCAACAGCGACTTTATAACCGACGCCGATAACCTCGAGAACTTTCTGAAAACCTTCGGTCACTCCTTGGACGGAATTCGCCAGGAGGGTCCGACGCAAACCGAACTGCTCACGAGCGGTCCGAGAATCATCAACCCTAGACAGATGCACGGCATCGTCTTTTAACTCATACGAGATTTTGGCGTGGGTCGGAGTTTTTAGCTCACCCTTGGGCCCTTTGATCTCGATCACGTCCTTGTGGACACGAACCTCTACGCCCTTGGGCACTGGGACCGGATTTTTACCAATGCGTGACATTATCGCTTCTCCTTACCAAACTTCACAGAGCAGTTCGCCACCGACATTTTCGGATCTGGCGGATCGCCCCTCCAAGACGCCCTTGGGCGTGGAAAGAATGGCGATGCCGAGACCGTTTTGAACGGCGGGTATCTCTTTCGCTCCGACGTAAATCCGAAGACCGGGCTTGCTCAGTCGACGAGATCCGGAAATAGCTCCCTTTGAAGAGAGATACTTAAGAACGACACGAATATTGCTATCTTCTCGTGCTACATCTGAAACAAAGCCGTAATCCTTGAGGATAGCGGCAATGGACTCCGTCATCCGCGAAGCGGGAAACTGGACATCTTTGTGCAGGGCCTTTTGGGCGTTCCGAATTCGCGTGAGCATGTCCGCTATGGGATCATTAAGCAACATGGGCAGACCTCGTTTACCAACTGGATTTTCTTACCCCGGGCAGTTCTCCTGCCAGGGACATATTGCGAAAGCAGATGCGACAAATACCAAAATGCCGTAAAAATGCACGAGACCGGCCACACAAAGGGCAGCGATTATAAGCGCGTGTCGAAAATTTTGGTTTTCTTGCGGCCTTGATTTTAAGAGCGGTACGAGCCAAAGCATCCTCCTTGCGTTATTTTTTAAATGGCATGCCCAACAACTGTAGAAGGGCCTTGCCTTCCTTGTCGGTGGAAGCAGTGGTCACGATGGTGATGTTCATGCCCTTGACCCGGTCGACGCGATCCATGTTGATCTCGGGAAATATAGTATGTTCCTTGATCCCCATGGTAAAATTGCCTCGACCATCGAACCCGCGATCCGGAATGCCGCGAAAGTCTCGAACGCGAGGGAGGGAGAAGGACACCAATTTGTCCAAAAAGTCCCACATGCGCTCCCGACGCAGAGTGACGCGACAGCCGACAGGCATTCCTTCACGCAGCTTGTAGGCCGCGATGGATTTTTTTGCCCTGGTGATGACGGATTTCTGCCCGGCGATCTGAGTCAATTCCAAAACTGCGTCTTCGATCAGTTTGTTGTTCTGAGACGCCTCTCCAAGACCGATGTTCAGGCTGATGCTGTGGATTTTCGGAATCTCCATCGGAGAGGAGTACCCGAAATCCTTCATCAGTTCCGGGGCGACCTTGCTCTTGTATATTTCCTGCAGCCTAGACATGACGCACCTTACGCAATAATTTCGTTACACTTTTTACAAAAACGCACTTTTTTGTCCGCGTCGATGATCTTGTACCCAACCCTGGTGGGCTTGGCGCAGTTATCACAAACAAGCGTCACGTTGGATAAGTGCAAAGGATTTTCCTTTTCCTTGATCCCGCCAGCTTCCCCCTTATAGGGATTGCCCTTGGAATGCCGTTTGACCTTATTAACGCCCTCAACGAGGATACGTTCAGTTTTAGGAAATAGTTTTAAGACCTTGCCGATCTTACCTTTTTCCTTCCCCACCATGATCATGACCTTGTCGTTTTTATGAATCTTTCGATTTTTCATATTACTCACCTACAGTACTTCCGGAGCCAAGGAAACAATTTTCATAAAATTCTTGGCCCGCAACTCACGAGCGACAGGTCCGAAAATACGTGTTCCAACGGGCTCATTCTGCTTGTTCAGAAGTACGGCTGAGTTGTTGTCGAACCGAATGAAGGATCCATCCGGTCGGTTGACTTCCTTTTTGGTCCGGACGATGACGGCGCGCATCACCTCGCCCTTCTTAACCTTGGAGTGCGGCATGGCTTCCTTGACGGAAACGACGATAATATCGCCGATAGATGCGTATCTGCGATGACTTCCACCGAGCACCTTGACGCAGAAGACCTTCTTCGCGCCAGAGTTGTCGGCGACGTCGAGCAAAGATTGAACCTGGATCATAATAGCCTCTTAGACAGCCTTTAGCAGTACTTGTTTAAGTTGCCAGCACTTGCGCTTGCTCAATGGTCGGCTTTCAATAATTTCGACGGTGTCACCGATATTGCATTGATTAAGTTCATCGTGCGCCATCATTTTTTTTCGTCGACGGATGTACTTCTTGAACAGTGGATGCTTTTCCAGCTTGTTCACAGAAACGACAACTGTCTTCTCAGCCTTGTTACTGAGAACGACGCCGACTTCCGTGCGCTTGGTCTTCTGTTTCAACTCAGCGTTCATGATTTTGCTCCAGCGTTTTGCTCAGACAATACCGTCAGTATCCGGGCCACGGTCTTCCGTACATAAGGCAACCGCTGTGTGTTCTCCAGCTGAGCGGTTTTATGCTGAAAGCGCAGGTTGAACAGTTCCTTGCGAAATTCAAGAAGTTTTTCACTGAGTTCCGTGCCGGAGAGTTCGCGTAATTCTTTAGATTTCATGACTTAGGCCTCCCGATACACGATACTGGTCTTGATGGGCAGCTTGTAGGAAGCCCGACGTAGGGCCTCTGAAGCAAGCTCCAGGCTGACCCCTTTGATTTCGTATAAAACACGACCCCGGCGGACTGGTGCGCACCAACCGACTGGAGCACCTTTTCCTTTCCCCTGACGTGTTTCAGCGGGCTTGGCGGTAATGGGTTTGTCGGGAAAAACTCGGATCCAGACTTTTCCGCCACGTTTGATATGCCGCATCATGGCAATACGAGCAGACTCGATCTGTTGATTGGTCAGCTTTCCGGGCTCCAAGGCCTTCAGTCCGATATCTCCGAAAACCACTAAGCTGCCGCGTAAGGCCGAGCCCTTGATGCGGTTTTTCTGTTGCTTTCGGAATTTAACTTTTTTGGGACTCAACATTACTGAATCACCTCGTCAAGAATCTCACCTTTAAAAATCCAAACCTTCACGCCAATCACGCCATACGTGGTCTTTGCAATGGCTTGCCCATAATCAATATCGGCTCGCAAGGTGTGTAGCGGAACACGTCCGTCACGATTCCATTCGCTCCGGGCGATTTCAGCTCCGCCCAAGCGTCCGGCGACATTGATCTTAATCCCTTCCGCACCGAATTTTCTCGCCAACCCGACGGTTCGTTTCATGGCACGGCGAAAAGCCACCCTGCGTTCGAGCTGCAACGCGACATTTTCAGCGACCAATTGAGCATCGGTCTCCGGTCGACGGATTTCAATGACTTCCAGCGCGAAATCCTTTTGAAACTTTTTCTTCAAGGTCGTCCGTAAGTTCTCGATTTCCACGCCTTTTCGTCCAATCACGATACCAGGTCGAGCGGTAAAGAGGATCAGCCTGATCTTGCTGGCGGCTCTTTCAATTTCAATTTTGGAAATGCCGGCATGGTACAAGGTTTTCTTCAAGAAATTACGAATCAGCCTATCTTCATACACGAAAGCTGCGTAATCTTTTTTGCTGAACCACCTGGACTGCCAATTTTTGGTGTACCCAAGCCGGAATCCAATGGGATGCGTCTTTTGGCCCAATTCTATATCCTCCTACGCTTCCTCAACAATGACGGTGATATGACTTGTCCGTTTCAGGACCCGATAGGCGCGCCCCATGGCCCGTGGGCGCATACGTTTCCAAGATGGACCATCATTGATAATGATGTTTTTCACGTATAACGTATCCACATCCACTCCGCCGAGTTGTTCCGCATTGGCGATGGCGGAATGCAATACCTTGTCCAACACGGCGGCAGCCTTTTTCGGAGTAAACTTCAAAATTTTCCGCGCTTCCTCGACATTCTTTCCCCGGACATTGGCGGCCACCAGCCGAGCCTTCTGTGAGGAGATGCGTACGAACCGCGCGACAGATTTCGCTTCCATGATCAAAAGCCTCCAGAACTACTTTTTGCCTTTTACAGCGCTCTTTTTGCCACCGGCGTGGGCATGAAAGGTCCTGGTGGGTGAAAACTCACCAAGCTTATGACCAACCATGTTTTCCGTAACAAAGACGGGAATGAATTTTTTGCCGTTATGTACGGCAAAGGTCAGCCCCACCATTTCGGGAACAATCGTCGAACGTCGTGACCATGTCTTGATCACTTTTCGATCATTCGTTTCATTGGCCTTGGTCACTTTCTTGAGCACATGCCCGTCGACAAAAGGACCTTTTTTTACTGATCGTGGCATATCCGTGACTCCTATTTCTGGCCGCGACGTTTGACGATAAGCTTCGAAGACGGCTTCCGGCGATTGCGGGTCTTATAACCCTTGGTCGGTTTTCCCCAGGGCGTACAGGGATGCCGCCCACCGGAACTCTTGCCTTCACCGCCGCCCAAGGGATGGTCGACCGGGTTCATGGCAACGCCACGGACCTTGGGCCGCCGACCGAGCCAGCGATTTCGTCCAGCCTTACCAATGGAAACCTGTTCGTGGTCCGTGTTACCGACCTGCCCCACTGTGGCCCGACAGGTTGCCAAAATTTTGCGCACTTCACCTGAAGGAAGACGCAGCAAGGCATACTTTTCTTCCTTGGCCACGAGTTGCGCGTAGGTTCCAGCGCTGCGACAAAGCTGTCCACCCTTGCCCGGCGTCATCTCAACGTTGTGGATAATCGTTCCAACGGGAATTCTCGACAAGTACATAGCGTTGCCTGGAAAAATATCCGCCTCGTTGCCAGCGACGATGGTATCTCCGACCTTGACTCCGTCAGGGGCCAAAATATACCGCTTCTCGCCATCGGCGTAATGCAGCAGAGCAATGCGGGCACTGCGGTTCGGGTCGTACTCGATGAAGGCCACTTTAGCCTGAACATCAAATTTATCTCGCTTGAAATCGATGACCCGAAAACGTCTCTTGTGACCGGAGCCTCTCCGTCGAGAAGTAATTCTTCCAAGGTTGTTTCGTCCGCTTTTTTTGGCGCGTCCCTTGGTCAATGACTTTTCAGGCTTGCCGCGATTGATCTCGGCGAACTCCGATACGGACTGAAAACGCGTCCCGGGAGATGTCGGTTTGAGCTTACGTATAGACATTGGTTAGACCCCTTCAAAAAAATCTATTTTCTCGCCTTCGGCAAGGGTCACATAAGCTTTCCGGAAACCGGTGTCGCGAACGAGTCGGCGATTGGCCTTGCGTTGGGTGAGCGTCTTTTTCCGTGCGATGTTGACCTTGCTTACCTTCACGTCAAAGGCGTCCTGAACCGCTTTCTTGACTTCAATCTTATTAGCGGAAGGATGGACTTGAAAGACCACCTGGTTGGCCGCGCTTTTGATCAGCGTCGCCTTTTCGGAGACGTGCGGTCGAAGCAAAATTTGCGTGTAGTTCATGGCTATTTCAACCTTTTCTGAAGTGATTCGACGGCAGCGGCGGAGACCATCAGCCACGGGTGACGCAACACCTCATAGACGTTGACGCCGTCAGCGGTCCGTACGGACACTCCGGGAATGTTCCGGGACGAAAGCGTAAGGTTGTTATCCACTTCCGAAAGAACAATCAAGACCTTCGGCATGTCGAAAAGCTGTACGAATTGATTAAGCGTCTTGGTTTTGATCTCTTCAAGCCTTATGCCGTCAACCACGGCCAGATTCTGATCAGCCAGGCGAGCGGAAAGCGCCATGCGCATGGCCAACTTTTGAACCTTTTTATTGACCTTGAAGGAGTAATCTCTGGCCGTGGGGCCATGGGTGACCGCGCCGGAACGCCACAAAGGCGAGCGATTCGAGCCGGCGCGAGCCCTGCCTGTTCCCTTTTGACGCCAGGGCTTTTTCCCGCCGCCGCGAATAGTGGACCTGGTCTTTACACCAACGGTTCCAGAGCGCTTCGCGGCCAAATGCGCCCGTACCACCAAATGGAGAATCTCTGGGCGCGCTTCAACCTCGAAAACGTCGGGATCCAGCGTCAATTCACCCACAACCTGTCGCTGCTGATTTAAAATATCGACCACAGCCATTTCATCCACCTTTTATTCTTTACGCCTGTTGCTTTCTGACAATCACAAGCCCGTTCTTCGGTCCGGGAATCTGCCCTTTGACCAGCAGCAAATTATCCCCAGCACGGATGGCCACGACCTCGACATTCTTATATGAAGTCTTGCGGTCTCCCATGTGACCGGCCATCTTCTTTCCTTTGATGACGCGCCCGGGCTTGGTGTTGCACCCAATGGCTCCCGCGTTGCGATGGATTTTTTCCGCGCCGTGAGATGCTGATCCACCGCGAAACCCCCAGCGCTTCACAACGCCAGCAAAGCCCTTTCCCTTGGAGTTGCCGGTGATCTTGACCTTTTCACCAGGCGTGAACATCTCCAACCCAAGAGCCTGTCCGATTTCGTACCCTTCGACGGATTCAATACGAAACTCGCGCAGATTTCGAAAATAACCACTTCCGGCCTTGTCCAAATGACCTTTCAGAGGCTTGTTCAACTTATTGGGCCGGGACTCTTCAAAACCGACCTGTAAAGCGGAATATCCGTCCTTAGCGCGTTCCTTGACCTGGACGATGGGGCACGGACCGGCCTGGATCACCGTTACCGGGATGACCATTCCGTCGCTCCCGAAAATTCGGCTCATTCCCAGCTTTCGGCCAAGGATTCCAAGTGTATTCGACATGACTTGCCCCCGTTATAACTTGATTTCCACGTCGACGCCGGCAGGAAGATTCAGCTTTCCCAGGGCGTCCACTGTTTGTTGCGTCGGTTCCAGAATGTCCAGAAGACGTTTGTGAACCCGGACCTCGAATTGTTCCCGAGACTTCTTATCCACGTGCACGGACCTATTCACGGTGTACTTATGAATATTTGTCGGAATGGGAATCGGCCCGGCAAGTCCGGCTCCGGTGTTCCGCGCCGTGTCGACGATCTCGGCCACGGCCTTGTCCAAAATCCTGTAGTCAAAGGCCTTGAGTTTGATCCTGATGCGATCGCTGTTCATGGTCGTACCCTATTCGATGATTTCAGAGATGACGCCGGCGCCGACGGTTCGGCCGCCTTCACGGATGGCGAAGCGTACGCCCAGTTCCATGGCTATGGGGGCGATCAGCTCCACGTTGAAGGTCGCGTTGTCCCCGGGCATGACCATTTCCACGCCCTCGGCCAGGGTCACCACGCCGGTGATGTCCGTGGTCCGGAAGTAGAACTGCGGTCGATATCCGCTGAAGAACGGGGTGTGCCGACCGCCCTCTTCCTTGGACAACACGTACACCTCGGCCACGAACCTGCGGTGCGGGGTGATGGACTTGGGAGCGGCCAGAACCTGTCCGCGTTCCACGTCCTCGCGCTTCACGCCGCGTAAGAGCGCACCGATGTTGTCGCCGGCCTGGCCTTGGTCAAGGAGTTTGCGGAACATCTCAACGCCCGTGCAAACCGTCTTGCGGGTCTCGTTGATCCCAACGATCTCCACTTCCTCACCGACCTTGACCACGCCGCGCTCAACACGGCCGGTGACCACGGTGCCGCGACCGGAAATGCTGAACACGTCCTCAATGGGCATCAAAAAAGGCTTATCGATGTCGCGCACCGGCTCCGGAACGTAGCTGTCCAGGGCGTCCATCAGGTCGAAGATGCACTTGGCATCAGGGCTGTCCACGCTGTCGGCTTCCAGAGCCTTCAAGGCGCTGCCCTGAATCACCGGAACGTCGTCGCCGGGAAAGCCGTACTTGGACAGCAGTTCGCGGACTTCCAGCTCCACCAGCTCCAACAGTTCCGGGTCGTCCACCAGATCGACCTTGTTCATGAACACCAACAGGCAGGGAACGCCGACCTGACGAGCAAGCAGGATGTGCTCGCGGGTCTGAGGCATCGGGCCGTCCGTGGCCGCGACCACCAGAATAGCGCCGTCCATCTGGGCCGCGCCGGTGATCATGTTCTTGATGTAGTCGGCGTGACCCGGGCAATCCACGTGGGCGTAGTGCCGGTTCGCGGTCTCGTATTCCACGTGCGCCGTGGCGATGGTGATCCCGCGCTCCTTTTCCTCGGGCGCCTTGTCGATCTGGTCGAACGGGACGAAGTTCGCTCCGCCCTTGATGCTCAACATCTTGGTGATCGCGGCGGTCAACGTCGTTTTTCCATGGTCAATGTGGCCGATGGTGCCGACGTTTACGTGCGGTTTGGTCCGCTGAAATTTTGCCTTGGCCATATGATCCCCCTACTTCCGCTTGGAAATGATTTCTTCGGCGATTTGCGCCGGAACTCGTTCGTAATGGTCAAACTGCATGCTGTAGCTGGCCCGTCCCTGGGTCATGGAACGCAGCTGCGTGGCATAGCCGAACATGGAACTCAACGGAACGTGCGCACGAATAATCTGCGTTCCGTGCCGGGACTCCAGGTTGGTGATTTTCCCTCTGCGTCCGTTGACGTCGCCCATGACGTCGCCGAGATAATCCTCCGGGGTCAGAACTTCCACGGACATCACCGGTTCAAGGAGAACCGGCTTGCTTTTACGGCAGGCCTCCTTGAAGCACATGGAACCGGCGATGAAAAAGGCCTGTTCCGAGGAGTCAACCTCATGGAAAGAACCGAAAACCAACTTCACCGCTATGTCCACCACCGGGAACCCGGCCAAAACACCGGAACTCATGGCGTGCTTGACCCCCTTCTCGACGGCCGGAATGTATTCCTTGGGAATGACACCGCCGACGATGGAATTGGTAAAGGCAAATCCAACGCCCGGTTCCTGGGGCTCGAGTTCCATGACGGTGTGGGCGTACTGGCCACGACCGCCGCTTTGCTTGACGTACCGCGTTTCCTGCTTCGTCGGAACGGTGATGGTTTCCCGGTACGCCACCTGGGGCTGGCCGACGTTGGCGTTCACTCCGAATTCTCGGGTCAAGCGGTCGACGATGATTTCCAGATGCAGTTCGCCCATCCCGGCGATCAAAGTTTGGTTGGTCTCTTCATTGGTTTTGACCCTGAAGGATGGATCTTCCTTGGCCAGTTTGGCCAGGGACTGGCTCAAGGCGTCTCGGTCAGCCTTGGTCTTGGGCTCAATGGCCACTTCGATGACCGGCTCGGGGAAATCCATGGATTCAAGCATGATCAACCGCTCCGGAGCACAGAGCGTATCTCCGGTGGAAGCATGCTTCAGGCCGACGGCGGCGACGATGTCCCCGGCGAAAGCCTCCTTGATTTCCTCCCGCTTGTTGGCATGCATCTTCAACAGACGACCGATGCGTTCTTTTTTACCGCTACTGACGTTGACCACGGTCATTCCGCTTTCGATCTTCCCAGAGTAGACGCGCAGAAAAGCCAGGTGGCCGACATACGGATCATTGGCCAGCTTGAAGGTCAAGGCGCTCAACGGCAAATTGTCGTCACAGGGACTGGTCATCTCCTCGCCGGTATCGGGGTTGGTCCCCTTCATCTCCGCCACGTCCAACGGACTCGGGAAGAAGGCCACGACGGCATCCAGTAACGGCTGAACCCCTTTATTTTTGAAAGCCGAACCGCACAGCACCGGACAAATCTTCATGGATATGGTAGCCGCGCGAACGGCGTTCATCACGGATTCGGGCTCCAGCACTTCGCCGCCCAGATATTTCTCAAGAAGCTCCTCGTCTTCCTCGGCTACGGCTTCCAGCATGAGCTGACGCCAAGAATCGTACTCCTCGCGGTACTCATCGGGAATGTCGACATAAGCGTACTCTTTGACCACCACGGAACCGTCGTCGAAAAACAGGGCCTTGCCCTGAATCAGGTCGATGATGCCTTTGAAATTTTCTTCGGCTCCGATGGGAATCTGCAAGGGAACGGGCTTCGCCTTGAGACGCTCCTTGATCATCTCCACGACGCGAAAAAAATCAGCACCGGTCCGGTCCATCTTGTTCACGAAGGCCAAGCGCGGCACCTTGTAGCGGTCGGCCTGTCGCCAGACGGTTTCGGATTGAGGCTCCACTCCGCCCACCGCGCAAAACACGGCTACGGCTCCGTCAAGAACCCGCAAGGACCGCTCCACTTCCACCGTGAAGTCCACGTGGCCGGGGGTATCGATGATGTTGACCCGGTAATCCTTCCAGAAACAGGTCGTGGCCGCGGAAGTGATGGTAATCCCTCGCTCTTGCTCCTGGACCATCCAGTCCATGACCGCCTGCCCGTCATGAACCTCACCGAGCTTATGCGATACCCCGGTATAAAACAGGATACGTTCGGTGGTCGTCGTCTTTCCGGCGTCAATATGGGCCATAATGCCGATATTGCGCTGCCGATCAATAGGTACGGTTCTTGACACGTGTAAATCCTTCCTTACCAGCGAAAATGCGCGAAGGCCTTGTTCGCGTCGGCCATCTTATGCGTGTCTTCCCGCTTTTTCGCGGCTCCACCGCGTTTATTGTAGGCATCCAGAAGCTCCGCGCCCAGACGCTGCACCATGCCCTTCTCCCCGCGATTCCGGGAGTAGTTGATCAGCCACCGGATGGCCAACGAGGTTTGTCGGCCAGGAGCGACCTCCACCGGAACCTGATAGGTCGCGCCGCCCACGCGCCGAGACTTAACCTCGACCTGGGGACGGACGTTGTCCACGGCCTGCTCGAACGACTTCAATGCCGGCTCCTGAGTTTTCTCGGAGAGGAAGTCCAGGGCCTGAAAGAAGATGCCCTCGGCAACGCTTTTCTTTCCACCATACATCAACCGATTGATGAACCTGGTGACCAACTGACTGCCGTACACCGGGTCTGGCAGAATGATTCGCTTCGGAATGGGTCCTTTTCTTGGCATGTTTCTCTGGTCCTTTTACGATTTTGGTCGCTTCGCCCCGTATTTGGAGCGGCTTTGACGACGATCCTGTACCCCGGAAGTGTCCAGGCTGCCGCGAACGATGTGGTATCGCACGCCGGGCAGGTCCTTGACGCGACCGCCGCGAATCATGACCACGGAGTGCTCTTGAAGATTATGACCTTCCCCGGGAATGTACGAGGTAACTTCGATCCCGTTGGTCAACCGGACCCTGGCCACTTTCCTCAACGCCGAGTTCGGCTTCTTCGGGGTGGTTGTATAAACCCGGACACAGACGCCGCGTCGTTGTGGACAGCTTTGCAGGGCCGGAGTCTTTTTCCGCTTTTCGATTTTCTTCCGCTCATTGCGAATCAACTGACTTATCGTGGGCATACTTGCGTCTCCAGATTGAACGTCAAAAGAGGGGATGTTTATTATTTCCAACCCTGCTTGTCAACCCTTGTTATAAACTCCGATCTGAACACCAACAACTTGCCGCGGTTTCGGGCGTAAAAAAGTGGAAACCGGACGACCGGTTCCCACTTTCCGCGGACAATCACGAAGCCAAGCCGTGATTATGCCCGAGGCATGCGCCCGCTGGTGGTCAGTATTCGCCTACCAACAGGTGGTCCTGTTCCAGGTCCTCCAGAAAAGAATCCTCGCGCTCCGGCTGTTCCGGGACGATGATGTCGCAATCCGTGTAGCGCCGATACCCCGTACCGGCCGGAACGAGTCGCCCGACGATCACGTTTTCCTTCAGTCCCATCAGATAGTCTTCCTTGCCGCGCAAGGAAGCCTCAGTCAGGACCTTGGTCGTTTCCTGGAACGACGCTGCGGAGATGAACGAGTCCGTGTTCAAGGAAGCCTGGGTGATGCCCAACACCAGCGGCTCGGCCACCGCCGGCTGCAGCCCGTTTTCCAAACAGCGCAGATTCTCATGCATGAAGCGATGCTTGTCCACCTGCTCGCCCAGAAGAAAAGGTGTCTCTCCCGGCTCGATGACCTGGACCTTTTTCAGCATCTGGCGAACGATCACTTCAATATGCTTGTCGTTGATCTGCACACCCTGGTGCCGATACACATCCTGGACCTCTTCCACGAGATACTTGGCCAACTGCTTCTCGCCCTTGATCTTCAGGATGTCGTGCAGCTCGGGATAGCCTTCGGTCAGGAGTTCCCCCGCTTCGACCAAGTCTCCCTCCTGCACCGTGATGTGCTTGCCTTTGGGCACTAGGTATTCCTTCGGATCCCCGGTGTCCGGAGTGACGATCAGCTTGCGCTTGCCCTTGGCGTCCGGGCCGAAGGAAACGATCCCGTCGATTTCCGAAACCACCCCTAGTTCCTTGGGCTTGCGGACCTCGAACAGCTCGGCTACCCGGGGCAGACCGCCGACGATGTCGCGGGTCTTAGAGGTCTCTCGCGGCTTGCGGGCGATGATGTCTCCGGGACGGACCTGGTCGCCGTCCTGGACCATGAGCACCGCGCCCACCGGCAACTGAAACATGGCCGGTGAATTGGTCCCCGGACGAGTCACCTGGTTGCCCTGATCGTCAAGGATGGCGATAGCCGGACGGAAATTGGTCGTCCGATACTCGATGATGGTCTTGGTGGTCCGCAAGGTGGTCTCATCCATCTTGTCCTGGAAGGTCCGCCCCTCAATGATGTCCGTAAACCGAACCGAACCTTCCACGTCCACGACGAAAGGCTCGTTAAAGGGATCCCATTCCACCAGCAGCTTGCCCTTCTCCACTTCCTGCTGATCCTGAACGAACAGCTTCGCGCCCAAGGGCAAGGTGTACTTTTCCCGCTCCCGGCCTTGATCATCCACGATGCTCAACTGACCGCTCTTGTTGATGATCAGGGCATGGCCTTCGGAGTTCTCCACGGTTTTGACCCGGGACAATATCACCCGTCCGATGAAATGAGCCGTAATGGAGGACTGTTCTATTTCTTTGGACGCGGTGCCGCCGATGTGGAAGGTGCGCATGGTCAGCTGCGTACCCGGCTCGCCGATGGACTGGGCCGCGATGATCCCCACGGCCTCGCCCACGTTAACCAGACGGCCCGTTGCCAGATCCTGGCCGTAGCAGGACGCGCAGACCCCGTGGGGGCTCTTGCAGGTGACCACCGAGCGCACCGTCATGGAGTTCAGGCCCGAGGTCTCGATCATTTGTGCGTACTGCTCGCTGATCAGGGTGTTCGCCGGAATCATCACCTCGTCCGTGACCGGGTCGAAGGCATCGAACATGGTCAACCGACCGGCAACGCGTTGACTCAGCCGCTCCTTAATCTCTCCGGCCTTGATCATGTGTCCGATGTCCAGGCCGTCCACGGTGCCGCAATCCTTTTCATAGATCTGCACGTCCTGGACCACGTCCACCAGACGCCGAGTCAGGTACCCCGAGTTGGCCGTCTTCAGCGCAGTGTCCGCCAAGCCTTTGCGCGCTCCATGAGTGGAAATGAAGTACTGGAGCACAGTCAGGCCCTCACGAAACGATGCCGTGATCGGCGTTTCAATGATTTCCCCCGACGGTTTGGCCATCAGACCTCGCATCCCGGCCAACTGACGCATCTGGTCCGGGTTGCCCCGCGCGCCGGAGGTGGACATCATGAAGATCGGGTTGAAGCTGATATTCTCCTCTTGCCTCCCGGTTTTTTCATCGGTCAGAACCTCATGAGACATCGTGTGCATCATTTCCCTGGCAACGTCATTGGTGGCCTTGGTCCAGACATCCACGACCTTGTTGTATTTCTCGGTCCGGGTGATGATGCCGTCGCGGTACTGGGCCTCGATGTGGGTCACCTCTTCAAAAGAGTTGTTCAGGATGACTTCCTTTTGCTCAGGGATCGTCAAGTCCTTCAGGCCCACGGACAGGCCAGCCCGAGTGGAGAACTCGTACCCCATGTCCTTGAGGCGGTCGCAGAGGATGACCGTGGCCTTGATCCCGGCCCGACGATACGCCTCACCCACCAGGCGGGCGATGCTTTTCTTGTTCAGAAGTTGGTTGACCAACTCAAACGGGACCCCCGGAGGAAGCAGCTCCGCCACCAGGATTCTGCCCGGAGTGGTGTCCACCAGCTTCCCGTCCATCCGGACCTTGATCCGGGCGTGAAGGTCGATGGCCTCGGCGTCATACGCCGCGCTGACCTCCCACGAATTCGCGAAAACCTTGCCTTCCCCCTTGCTGAAGGAGCGATCCACCGTCAGGTAGAACAAGCCGAGCACGATATCCTGGCTGGGAACGATGATCGGCACCCCGTTGGCCGGGGACAGAATATTGTTGGTGGACATCATCAACACCCGGCATTCGATCTGGGCCTCGATGGACAAAGGAATGTGCACGGCCATCTGATCGCCGTCAAAGTCCGCGTTGAACGCGGTGCAGACCAGCGGGTGCAACTGGATGGCCTTGCCTTCCACCAGCAGCGGTTCAAAGGCCTGAATCCCCAGGCGGTGCAGCGTGGGGGCCCGGTTAAGCATGATCGGGTATTCGCGGACCACGTCCTCCAGGATATCCCAGACCACCACGTCCTCGCGCTCGACCATTTTCTTCGCGCCCTTGATGGACGTGGTCAATCCGCGCTTTTCCAACTGGGAGTAAATGAACGGCTTGAACAACTCCAGGGCCATCTTCTTGGGCAGGCCGCACTGGTGCAGCTTCAGCTTCGGCCCGACCACGATCACCGAGCGGCCGGAATAGTCCACCCGTTTGCCCAGAAGATTCTGACGGAACCGGCCCTGCTTGCCTTTGATCATGTCGCTCAGGGACTTCAGCGGACGTCCATTCGTTCCGGAAATCGGCCGTCCGCGCCGACCGTTGTCGAACAGCGCGTCCACGGACTCCTGGAGCATCCGCTTTTCGTTGCGGATGATGATGTCCGGAGCGCCCAGTTCCATCAGCCGTTTCAGGCGGTTGTTTCGGTTGATCACCCTGCGGTAGAGGTCATTGAGATCCGAAGTGGCGAAGCGACCGCCGTCCAGGGGCACCAGGGGCCGCAGTTCCGGCGGAATGATCGGAATGACTTCCATGATCATCCACTCCGGTCGATTTCCGGATTCCAGAAAAGCCTCGATAATCTTAAGGCGCTTGGCCACCTTCTTCTTTTTCGTCTGGGACTTGGTCTTGGCGCCCTCTTCACGCAACTCGGTCCTGAGCGCCGCCAGGTCCAACTCCTCGATCAGCTTGCGGATGGATTCCGCCCCCATGCCCACGGTGATCGCGTCTTCACCGAAGTGTTCGATCACCTGATAGTATTGCTCCTCGGAGATAACCTGATACTTCAGCAGGTTGGTCTGCCCGGGATCCAGAACGATGAAGGAATCGAAGTAGAGCACCTTTTCCAAATCGGCCATGGTCATGTCCAAAAGGGTGCCGATCTTGGAGGGCAGGCTTTTCAGAAACCAGATATGAGCCACCGGCGAGGCCAACTCGATGTGGCCCATCCGCTCCCGGCGGACCTTGGAGGCGATCACTTCCACCCCGCACTTCTCGCAGACGATCCCCCGGTGTTTCATCCGCTTGTACTTGCCGCAATTGCACTCGTAGTCCTTGACCGGGCCAAAAATTTTGGCGCAGAACAGACCGTCCCTCTCTGGTTTGAAGGTTCGGTAGTTGATGGTTTCCGGCTTCTTGACCTCGCCGAAGGACCATTCGCGAATGGTCTCCGGCGCGGCGATGGATATCTTGATGCCCTTGAGCGTCTTGCTGTTGGGCGTGGT
The DNA here is from genome assembly GCF_003046795.1 of Desulfonatronum sp. SC1. Taxonomy (NCBI): domain Bacteria; kingdom Pseudomonadati; phylum Thermodesulfobacteriota; class Desulfovibrionia; order Desulfovibrionales; family Desulfonatronaceae; genus Desulfonatronum; species Desulfonatronum sp. SC1. Next base: position 117,841 of record NZ_PZKN01000009.1, read on the forward strand.
TGAAGAACTTCCCCGCATGGAAAAAAGTTCATCTAATGACATTGTGTGTCCCCCTTTGGGTCCTCGGATCACTCTCTGTGGTAAACCGCTCTCAATCCCGACCGGATGGTCTCCGATCGAGAAAAAAGCTCCGTCGCAAGCCGTCCGGCATCCCGATGGCGGCTTTGCGCCCGGGATGCTTTCCAACGCCCTGCTAGGCGGAACCGCGGCGTTTCTTCTTATCTTCCTGGAGCAACGTGACGTCCAACCCCAGGGACATCAATTCCTTGATTAACACGTTGAAGGACTCCGGCAGACCAGCCTCGAGAAAGTTGTCGCCCTTGACGATCTTCTCGTACATATTCACCCGGCCGGTGACGTCGTCGGACTTGACGGTCAGGAATTCCTGGAGCACATGGGCCGCGCCGTAGGCTTCCATGGCCCAGACTTCCATCTCGCCCAGCCGCTGCCCGCCGAACTGAGCCTTGCCGCCCAGTGGCTGTTGGGTGACCAGAGAGTAAGGCCCCGTGGAACGAGCATGGATTTTTTCGTCCACCAAATGGTGCAGCTTCAGGATATACATGCTGCCTACGGTCACCCGGTTGTGGAAGGCCTCGCCGGTGCGGCCGTCAAAGAGGACGCTCTTGCCGTCATCCGGTAATCCGGCCTTGCGCAGCCACTTCCAGATTTCATCCTCGTGGGCGCCGTCGAAAACCGGACTCTTGGTAATGATCCCGTTGCGCAGTTCCCGCACGGCGGCGACGAATTCCTCGTCGTCCTGCTCGTCGACCAAGGAAGAAATGGCCTCCGAGTCGAAAACGTCCTTGATCTCCCGGCGTAACTGGGCCACATCGTCGCCCTGTTCAACCATCCGGGCCACCTGTTTGCCCAGTTCCAGCGCGCCCCAACCCAGGTGGGTTTCCATGATCTGCCCGATGTTCATTCGCGAGGGCACGCCCAGCGGATTCAGGACAATGTCCACCGGGGTTCCGTCGGCGAAGAACGGCATGTCTTCTTCTGGTAAAATACAGGAGACCACGCCCTTGTTGCCGTGACGGCCGGCCATCTTATCGCCCACGGATAGCTTGCGCTTCACGGCCACGTACACTTTAACCATCTTGATCACGCCCGGGGGCAAATCGTCGCCCTCGGTGATCCGTTCGCTTTTGATCTTGTAGGACTCCTGAACAAAGCCGATCTGTCGTTCATAGTCCTGAATCAACTCCTGAATCTCGTCGTTCACGGTCTTGAGCACGAACAATCCGGCCAGTTTCTTCAAGGGCACCTGGTCTAGAACATCGCGGGTCATGAACATGTTCGCTTCCACGAGCACTTCACCCTTACGCTTGCCCATCAGGGTCTGCCCAAGTCGCTTTCCGTCCACCAACCGCCAGACCTTTTCCCGCATGGCCTCGGTCAGCCCGGAAACGATCTGTCGCTCCTTGGCCTCCAGCCGGATCAACTTGTCCTTTTCAATGGCCTTGGAACGATCGTCCTTGTCTCCCATCCGTCGGTTGAAGACCCGCACGTCGATGACCGTACCCTCGATGCCCGGTGGAACCTTGAGCGAAGAGTTCTTCACGTCCCGGGCCTTGTCGCCGAAAATAGCCCGAAGCAATTTTTCCTCGGGTGTGAGCTGGGTCTCGCCCTTGGGCGTGATCTTGCCCACAAGAATATCGTCAGGCTGAACCGGCGCGCCGATGCGGATGATTCCGCTTTCATCCAGATTGCGCAGCATCTCCTCGCCGACATTGGGGATGTCTTTGGTCACTTCTTCGGGGCCCAGCTTGGTGTCTCGAGCCACCAATTCAAACTCCTCGATATGCATGGAGGTGAAGACGTCTTCCTTGACCACCCGCTCGGAAATCAGGATGGAATCCTCGAAGTTGTAGCCGCACCAGGGCATGAAGGCCACGAGCAGGTTCTTGCCCAAGGCCAGTTCGCCCTGCTGAATTCCAGGTCCGTCGGCCAGCACCTGCCCCTTGGAGATGGGCTGGCCTTCCATAACCAACGACTTTTGACCGAAGCAGGTATTTTGGTTGGACTTGTGAAACTTCAGCAGCTCATAAACCTTCAATCCGCCGGTTTCGGGAAACAGGTCGCCCTCGTAGCTAACCACGATACGTTCGGAATCGGCATATCGAACCATGCCGTCCCCGGCGGCAAGAACGCAGCTTCCGGAATCCTGGGCCACGATGCTCTCCATGCCCGTACCGACGATGGGCCGCTCGCAGCGCAGCAAAGGAACGGCCTGACGCTGCATGTTCGACCCCATCAAGGCCCGGTTGGCGTCGTCGTGTTCCAGAAAAGGGATCAGGGACGCGGAAACCGAAACGATCTGGCTTGGAGAGATGTCCATCAAGGTCACCTCATCTCGATTGACCAGGGCGAAGTCGCCCTTGACCCGGGCCGTGACGATCTCGTTGACGAAGCGACCGTCCTGGTCCAACTCGGCGTTGGCCTGAGCAATGACCTCCCCGCCTTCGCGGGAGGCGTCCATGTACAATACATCCAGAGAGGCCTGACCGTTTTTCACGATCCGGTACGGACTTTCGATGAACCCGAAGGCGTTGACCTGGGCAAAAGTGGTCATGGAGACGATTAAGCCGATGTTCGGGCCTTCAGGAGTTTCGATGGGACAAATCCGGCCGTAATGGCTGGTATGCACGTCGCGGACCTCGAAACCGGCCCGGTCGCGGGTCAGACCGCCGGGGCCCAACGCGGAAAGACGTCGTTTGTGGGTCACCTCGGAAAGGGGGTTGGTCTGGTCCATGAATTGGGAAAGCTGAGAAGTGCCGAAGAATTCCTTGATCGCGGCCACCACCGGCTTGGGATTGATCAAGTCGTGCGGCATCAGCGTGGCCACGTCCTGGAGACTCATCCGCTCTTTGATGGCTCGTTCCATGCGCACCAAGCCAATTCTGTACTGGTTCTCCACCAGCTCACCTACAGGACGGACGCGGCGATTGCCCAGGTGGTCGATATCGTCGGACGGCCCATGCGAGTCCTTCAAGTCCACCAGATGTTTCAGAGCCCTGAGGATGTCGTCGTTGGTCAAAGTCCGCTGATCGTGGGGAACGTCCAGACCCAGCCTGGAATTCAGCTTATACCGGCCTACCGGGGAAAGATCGTAGTAATCGGGATTGCGGAACAAATTGTCGAAAAAGGTCGCGGCCACCTCGGCAGTGGGCGGAGAACTGGGGCGCAACCGGCGGAAGATCTCCACCTGAGCGGACTCGATATCCGTAGTCTTGTCCAGCTGCATGGTCTCGCGAACCGTGGCCGAAACTTCAACTCCGGTGATGTACAGCACCGGGAGGCGCAACAGATTGGCTTCCTTGCACTGCTCCAGGAACGCTTCGGAAATTTCGTCGCCCACCAGGGCCAATATTTCCCCGGTTTCTGGGTGAACGACGTCCTGGGCCAGAAACTGACCGGGCAGTTGTGCAGGGTCGATCTCCAGTTTGGAAATCCCTTCCTTGACAATCTTCTTCCAAATTCGAGCCTTGACCATGGTTCCAGCCGAAGCCAGAACCTCTCCGGAAGAATCAACCACGTCAGCGTAGAGTTGCTCCTTGCGGACTAAATTTTCTTGTATCTCGCGATAGATCTTGCCGCCGTCGAGTTGATAGTATTCGGTCTTGTAAAAAAAGTTGAGAATATCCTCGTTCGTCATCCCCATGGCCTTGAGCAGGATGGTCACCGGCATTTTGCGACGCCGATCGATGCGAACATAGAAAATGTCCTTGTGGTCGAACTCGAAATCCAACCAGGAACCACGCATGGGGATGATTCGCGAGGAGTAGAGGACCTTGCGGCTGGTATGCGTCTTGCCGAAGTCGTGCTCAAAAATTATCCCGGGGGAACGCTGCAACTGGTTGACGATTACCCGTTCGGTGCCGTTGATGATGAACGTGCCCTTTTCCGTCATCAAGGGAATGGTCCCGAAATAGATGTCTTGTTCCTTGATGTCCCGTATGGACCGGCTATCTGTTTCCTCATCGACGTCGAAGACCACAAGCCGGACGCGAATGCGAACGGGGGCTTCGTAGTGCAACCCCTTGGCCAAGCATTCGGCAACGTCGAACTTGGGTTGACCAATTTCGTAACTGACGAACTCCAACGTCGCGGTTTTGTTGAAGTCGTGAATGGGAAAAACTGAGCGGAAAACGCCTTCAAGTCCAACATCTGCTCTCGCGGCCGTCGCGATATCCTTTTGAAGAAAGTGGAGATAGGATTGAATTTGCAGTTCGAGAAGATGGGGAGTATTGAGAACACTTTGGATTTTTCCAAACTTTTTAACAAGTTGTGTCATCGTCACCCTCAACGTAATGCGTGTAAAAAGTTTCTATGATAAATGCGCGCAAGGCGCATGGGCGTAATGTTGCAGCGGCATTTGATTGTTGATCGATTGTCGCCGACCAAGACAATCCTCATCTTTGAAGAGATTGATTCATCGTCCTGAATCAGATAAAAGATGAACACGGTGGATCATGCCAAGTAACATGGAACTGTAAAAAAATCTTAATTGTAGATTCGGAAATCGAAGAAATGTTGACGGTTAATGCTCTAAGTGCGTACAGAATGGAATGTTAGCACGGACCGTGACGTATGGCGCTTCATCTTTCAAAGCGGCCGACCGTGAAGCCAATCAATTTTCGAGCATTACGAAAGGAAATTGTCCTGACATTCACCTTAGCGCGGTGATCATTCTCCTTCCAAGTGTTCCGTTGGCCCTGGTAATTTCGGAAGAAGACGAGTTCGATGCGGGCTGAAAAACAAAACGGAAACAGGAAGCGCGGGAATCCCACGCTTCCTGAAATACTCATCTGGTTCGCGACTACTTCAACTCGACCGTCGCGCCGGCCTCTTCCAACTGCTTCTTCGCGTCCTCGGCGTCGGCCTTGGATGCGGCTTCCTTGATCACGGAAGGCGCTTCGTCGACCTTGGCCTTGGCTTCCTTCAGCCCCAAGCCGGTCAAAGCGCGAACGACCTTGATCACGTTGATCTTGTTGCCGCCGGCGCTGGCCAGGACGACGTCGAACTCGGTCTTTTCCTCGGCGGCCGGCGCATCAGCTCCGGCAACAGGAGCAGCCGCAACGGCGGCCACGGGAGCCGCGGCGGATACGCCAAACTTTTCTTCCAGTTCCTTGATGAACTCGGCGAGTTCCAGGACGGTCATGTTGGAGATGAATTCAACAACTTGTTCTTTGGTAACGCTCATGATGATAGTTCCTCCTGATGGCTTAAGCTTTGGCTCGTAAGATTAAACGGACTGCGTCTGTTCCTTCTGGTCCTTGATCGCGTTCAAGGCGTACAGAAAGTTCCGCAAAATATTGGCGAACAACCCGACGAAATTGGTCGGCACCGCGTTCATGGTTCCCAGGGCCCTGGCCAGTAGCACTTCCTTTCCGGGCAGCTTGGCCAACTCGTCGATCTGAGTGTTGGAAAGAAACTTGCCCTCGAGGCTCGCGAAACGGGTACTGAAGTTCTTGGCGCCCTTTTCGAATTCGACGAGAATCTTGGCCGCGGCGACCGGGTCCCCGGCGGCAAAGGCAATAGCGCAACAGTCCTTGAGCGAGTCGTTCAAGACCGCGTGCGGCGTGCCGTCCAGAGCGATGCGGGCCAAGGTATTCTTGACGACATGATAGTCCACCCCAGATTCCCGAAGCTTGACGCGCAAGGGCGTCACTTCTTCAACCTTCAGGCCCTTGAAGTCCGTCACGATGGCGATGCTGGCCGTGGAAGCCTTGCCTCGCAATTTCTCGATGACTTCGCCTTTTTGCGTTCTGTTCACGTGTTTTCACCTCCTTTGCGGCATGATGTGGCAAAGAAGAGCCAAAGCGGGTCTCGGCAGGAAATTAAGGAGATCGCCCCACCTGCTGTCTTTGACTCCGGATTTGCCATCCAAAAATGAAACCTCGAGCCCGCGGACGCGGGCTCGATGGATGACTTGCGGCGGGATCTCAGTCTCTCGGCATGCTCTGCATATCGAGCTTGATGCCAGGCCCCATGGTCGTGGATACGGCCATGGAACGAAAATAGGTTCCCTTGGCCGAAGCGGGCTTGAGACGGGTGAGGGTGTCCACGACGGTGCGCAAATTATCCACGAGCTTGTCCGCACCGAAGGAAACCTTGCCCAACGGAGAGTGGATCACGCCGGCTTTGTCCACCTTGAACTCGACGCGACCGGCCTTCATTTCCTTGACCGCCTTGCCGATGTCAAAGGTGACGGTCCCGGTCTTGGCATTGGGCATCAGGCCACGCGGCCCGAGTATCCGTCCGATCTTTCCGATCTGGGCCATCATGTCCGGAGTGGCCACGGCTTGATCGAATTCAAGCCAGCCTTCCTTGATTTTTTCAATCAGATCCTCGGCACCGACGAAATCGGCTCCGGCTTCCTTGGCCTCGGCTTCCTTGTCACCCTTGCAGAACGCGGCGACACGGACTTCCTTGCCCAGGCCGTGCGGCAAGGTCACCGCGCCTCGGACCATTTGATCAGAATACTTCGGATCAACTCCGAGACAGACGGCGACGTCGACGGTTTCGTCGAATTTCGCATAGGAAAGCTTCAAGGCCAAATCCAAGCCATCCTTGACCGGGAACTTATTCTTCAGGTCCAGATCTTGGACGGCATTGCGATATTTTTTTCCATGTGTAGGCATGATCTTTCTTCCTTTCCCCTAAATTTCAACCTCGAGTCCCATGCTCCGCGCTGTTCCCATAACGGTCAACATGGCGGCATCGAGGCTCCCCGCGGTCAGATCCGGCATCTTCAACTTGGCGATCTCCTCCACCTGGGCCTTGGAGACCTTGCCGACTTTGGTCTTGTTCGGTTCGCCGGATCCCTTGTCCAGTTTGGCGGCTTTCAACAGCAGCACCGAAGCCGGCGGGGTCTTGGTGACGAAAGTGAAGGTTCTGTCCGCATACACCGTGATGATCACGGGCGTGATCATGCCTTTTTGGTCTTGCGTCTTGGCATTGAAGCTCTTACAGAACTCCATGATGTTCACCCCGTGCTGACCCAAGGCGGGTCCTACAGGGGGAGAAGGGTTGGCAGCCCCGGCCGGAACCTGGAGCTTGATTTTCGCTTTGATTTTCTTAGCCATGAATATACCTGCTCAATGATCCGCGACAGTACGGAATTATGTTTTGCTCACCTGGACGAATTCCAGTTCCACCGGCGTCTGCCTCCCGAAAATGGAGACCGTCACCTTCAGCTTGCCCTTATCGTAGTTGACCTCTTCCACAACGGCGTTGAAATTGGCGAACGGTCCGTCGATGACACGCACCTCGTCGCCGCGTTCAAAAGAAAATTTCGGACGGGGCTGCTCCTGACGTGTTTCCATCATGTCCAAAATTTTCAACGCCTCTCGCTCCGGCATCGGCAACGGCCTGTTCTTACCCCCCAAAAAACCGGTCACCCGGGGCAGGGACTGGACTAGGTGCCAGGACTCGTCGGTCAGAATCATCTTAACCATGATATAGCCGGGGTAAAACTTGCGCGTGGAGGTTTTTTTCTCCCCCTTGACAAGTTCCACCACCTTCTCCGTCGGAACGACGACTTCCTCGATCAGACCAAGCGTCCTGCTGGTCCGGATCATTTCTTTGATGGTTCGTTCAACACGTTGTTCAAATCCCGTGTGCGTGTGAACGATGTACCATTGCGGTTTCGGTGTTGTCGTTTCCATGGATATCGAGGGTTGCCCGCCGTGAGCGCCGTAAGGCCGAACAGGAGGAATTGGACGAGAAAATTCGTGCCTAGTAGAGTATTACTTCAACGATCTTAGCCAGGGCCAGATCGACGAGACCAAGAAAGAGCGACATGATGACCACGAGAACGACGACGGCCATACAGGTAGCCGTCGTCTCCTTGCGTGTCGGCCAAGTTACCTTTTTCAGTTCCAGTTTGGATTTCTCAACAAAATCCTTGAACTGAAGCGCTTTTTCCTTGATGTCGAAGCGTTTGGCCGGAGCCTTTTTTTCGTCACCAGATTGTAGTTTCGCCATATCCCATCCGTTAAGAAGTTGGCAGGCCAGGAGGGATTCGAACCCCCAGCCCCCGGATTTGGAGTCCGGTGCTCTAACCGTTAGAGCTACTGGCCTGCATTACAGAGAAAACGTCGATTACTTCGTTTCCCGATGGACCCGATGCCCTCCGCAGAACGGACAAAACTTCTTCATTTCGATCCGCCCCGTGGAGTTTTTCTTGTTTTTCTCCGTGGCGTAATTGCGTCGCTTGCAGTCGAGGCAAGCCAGCAAAACATTGATTCGCATAACGCTTCCTTATAGTTCAGGATGCCGAAACCGGGTTATTCGACGATTTCGGAGATGACGCCGGCGCCGACGGTTCGGCCGCCTTCACGGATGGCGAAGCGTACGCCCAGTTCCATGGCTATGGGGGCGATCAGCTCCACGTTGAAGGTCGCGTTGTCCCCGGGCATGACCATTTCCACGCCCTCGGCCAGGGTCACCACGCCGGTGATGTCCGTGGTCCGGAAGTAGAACTGCGGTCGATATCCGCTGAAGAACGGGGTGTGCCGACCGCCCTCTTCCTTGGACAACACGTACACCTCGGCCACGAACCTGCGGTGCGGGGTGATGGACTTGGGAGCGGCCAGAACCTGTCCGCGTTCCACTTCCTCGCGCTTCACGCCGCGCAAGAGCGCACCGATGTTGTCGCCGGCCTGGCCTTGGTCAAGGAGTTTGCGGAACATCTCAACGCCCGTGCAGACCGTCTTGCGGGTCTCGTTGATCCCAACGATCTCCACTTCCTCACCGACCTTGACCACGCCGCGCTCAACACGGCCGGTGACCACGGTGCCGCGACCGGAAATGCTGAACACGTCCTCGATGGGCATCAAAAAAGGCTTGTCGATGTCGCGCACCGGCTCCGGAACGTAGCTGTCCAGGGCGTCCATCAGGTCGAAGATGCACTTGGCATCAGGGCTGTCCACGCTGTCGGCTTCCAGAGCCTTCAAGGCGCTGCCCTGAATCACCGGAACGTCGTCGCCGGGAAAGCCGTACTTGGACAGCAGTTCGCGGACTTCCAGCTCCACCAGCTCCAACAGTTCCGGGTCGTCCACCAGATCGACCTTGTTCATGAACACCAACAGGCAGGGAACGCCGACCTGACGAGCAAGCAGGATGTGCTCGCGGGTCTGGGGCATCGGGCCGTCCGTGGCCGCGACCACCAGAATAGCGCCGTCCATCTGGGCCGCGCCGGTGATCATGTTCTTGATGTAGTCGGCGTGACCCGGGCAGTCCACGTGGGCGTAGTGCCGGTTCGCGGTCTCGTATTCCACGTGCGCCGTGGCGATGGTGATCCCGCGCTCCTTTTCCTCGGGCGCCTTGTCGATCTGGTCGAACGGGACGAAGTTCGCTCCGCCCTTGATGCTCAGCATCTTGGTAATCGCGGCGGTCAATGTCGTCTTGCCGTGGTCAATGTGGCCGATGGTGCCGACGTTTACGTGCGGTTTGGTCCGCTGAAATTTTGCCTTGGCCATACGATCCCCCTAACGTGAATTTTGAGTAAAAATGTTGCCGAAGAACAACGACGGCGCAAAAATGAAACAAAAAGCGCTCCCGACCGAGTCGTCAAAAGAGATGGAGCCCACAACCGGATTTGAACCGGTGACCTCTTCCTTACCAAGGAAGTGCTCTACCGACTGAGCTATGTGGGCTCGGTATGCTGCGTGGAGCAAATAGGGAGGCCGATGTGGAGCGGGAAACGGGACTTGAACCCGCAACCCTCAGCTTGGAAGGCTGATGCTCTAGCCAATTGAGCTATTCCCGCACGGGCGCTGACACATATATCGTCGTGTAGTCCAGCAACAGGCCCTCGGAACGTCCTGTCTCCTACAGCAATCTCAAAAAAAATTATGGTGGAGGGGGGAGGATTTGAACCTCCGAAAGCTTACGCTGACAGATTTACAGTCTGTTCCCTTTGGCCACTCGGGAACCCCTCCGATCAACCTTTTGGTCGACTTCATGGAGCTGGCGATGGGATTTGAACCCGCAACCTGCTGATTACAAGTCAGCTGCTCTACCGTTGAGCTACGCCAGCCACAAAGAGAGAGGCATTTACATGGGGCCGATAAAAAATGCAAGCTCTCCGGGCGACATTTTTTTGAAAAAAAGTCGTCGGCTTCATCCTTGTCCCTGGATCAATCTGAATTCCTTACCTGAATCGGCCCGAAATCCCGGAAGGAGAATCTCTCGATGATGCAGGCCGATCCAGCCCAGATCCGGCCCTGAGCCGTATAACGGGTCGAACAACACCGGATGGCCGATGGACGCCAAATGCGCCCGGATCTGGTGTCGACGGCCCTTGAGTATTTCCACCCGAACCGGAGTGACTTCCCCGGTACGTTCCCAAGCGGTCTCCCAAGGGATTTTTGAGACACCTCCCCCTCCTAGGTGCGCCGACTGTCCCAAAGCTTCCACGACTTTCAGGCACTCAGCCTTGGTCGCGACCAGAGGCGTCACCCGTGTCCAGCGCAGCGCATCCGGCTCTTCCACGCTCAAAGCCCGCACCTTGCGCCGCTTGGCCGTGTCCAAAGCCCCCCGGATCACCACGGACCCACTCAGCCTCCCATGCACCACGGCCAGATACTCCTTGCGCACCCGGCCCTGATCCTGCCACGCGGCATAATCCCGAGCCGCCTGCCCATGCAGGGCCACCAGGACCAGACCGGAAACCGGCTGATCCAAACGGTTCAGGAGGAGTGCTGAAGCTCCAGGAAACAGATCAACCAAGGCCTCTTCCAGAGTCAGCCCCGCACCATCCACGCGCCGACTCCACGGCCTGCGCGATAAGCCCGGTTGGAGCCCCTCGGGAAGTCTTTCGGAGAGTCGCTCGCAGTGCATCCCGGCTGACTTGACCAGGGCCGCGAAGTCGGCACTTCGGCCCGCGACCCGAACAGCGGGGGTCTCGGGCTCCTGAAACGTCGAGAGGGCTTCTTCCTCAGCCAGACCGGACTCTTGACCACCCCGCACCCGGACCCGTTGCCCTTCGGACACCCGAAATCCCGCCGCCCGTGGACGCCCATCCACGTCAACCCGGCACGCTTCCAAAACC
>NZ_PZKN01000010.1 GCF_003046795.1 Desulfonatronum sp. SC1
CCCATGTTCTTCAGGCGCTGCAGGTCCCCGGGAGAAGACAGGGTCAGGTTGCTGCTGGCTTCCATGTATTTGGTCTTCAGTTCGTCCGGGAAGGTTTTGTAGACGTATATGACGTGATCCAGGGAAATTTCGCCGGTGATCTCGTTCTCAAAAGGGTAGCCGAAGGGCAGGAGCATCATCTGGACGCCCCCGCTCTGGGTGGGCATGGTCTGGATGACGGCGATGTCCTTGATTTTGTGTTCGCTTTCTTCCCATTTTCCAAGGGCCATGTCACCGGTGATCAGCTTTACCAATCGGATATCGTAAGCCATGAATTGCTCTCCTTTCCGTGAAATAAAGATGTAAAAAACAAAATAATCTATGGACTGGACACGCCGCTGTCAAGGAAGTGAATGGGCGGCCCCAGGGCACTTATGTTCTCGAACCGCAGTAGCTCTGGATCGGTATCGAAATTGAAATCGAAATCGGAAAACAATGTGCATCTGCACCACAACGTGTTTATGGCGTCTACTTGGATGTGACGTTCGATTTCGATCACGATTTCGATGAAGACGCCAATGCGTCGTGGGATATAAAATGAACGCGGGTGGAACCTTCCGGTTCCACCCGCGTTGTCGTGAGTCGTTGCCGAGGCCGTTCGGCCTGAAGGCGCGGCTAGCAGGAAGAACAAGTGCCTGAGCAACCTCCGCCACCTCCGCCGCCCAGGTTCACGGTCGAGCTGACGGCGAACCCATAGGGGGTCATGTCGACCTTAATGCCTTCGGCATTTTTGATCAGATCCTGATCGACGACAAATGTGTAGCCTTCGATCGCGTGCACGCTGTCGGAATCCCTCTGCTCATCCAGAGCAAGAGCAAGCTTCGGACCGCCTCAGCCGGGGGCCATGTACACGCGGATCGGCGAGCTGTCCTTGCCCTGAAAATAGCTGTCCAGTTGCTGCTTCGCGGACGGTGTCAATTCAAACATTGTAACCTCCAAGTGAAATAGTTCGTCAAGTCGAGTATATTTAAATACGCGGACTCGTTTTGTCAAATTCCAGACGTCGCGGTCGGGATCAGGAAGGTTGAAAAAGGCGCAGACGCAGAGCGTTGGTGACCACGGAAACCGAACTCATGGCCATGGCCCCTCCGGCGATCATCGGGCTGAGGGTCGGGCCGCCGAAGGCGTAGAGCAGGCCGGCGGCGATGGGGATGCCCATGACGTTGTAGGCGAAGGCCCAGAACAGGTTCTGCTTGATGTTCCGGACAACGGCCCGGCTGAGGGTCAAGGCGGTGGTCAGGCCGTGCAGATTGCCGCTCATCAGGACCATGTCCCCGGATTCCATGGCCACGTCGATGCCCGTGCCCATGGCGATGCCCAGGTCGGCCTTGGCCAGGGCCGGGGCGTCGTTGATCCCGTCGCCGACCATGGCCACCTTGATTCCCTGTTTCTGCAGTTCGGCCACGGTTTCAGCCTTGTTCTCCGGCAAGACCTCGGCCCGGACATCGTCGATTCCGGCCTGGGCCGCCACGGCCTGGGCCGTGCGCAGGTTGTCGCCGGTTAGCATGATCACCCGTAGGCCCATGCTCTTCAGTTTGGCGACCACTTCTTTGGCCTCGGGCTTGATCCGGTCGGCCACGGCCAGGACCCCGGCCGCTTCGCCGTCCACGGCCATGAGCAGGGGGGTCTTGCCCTCTCCGGCCAATTTGTCGCGCATTTCCTGAAGCTGTTCAGAGTCCCTGCCGTGAACCCCTTCGGCTTCCAGGAGCCGACTGTTGCCCAGAAGCAAAACGCGGCCTTCCACCCGGGCCCGGATGCCCTGTCCGGGAATGTAGGCGAAGTCCTCGGCTCGGGGTTCTTCCAGTCCGCGCTCCCGGGCCGACTGGACAATGGCCGCGGCCAGGGGGTGTTCGGAGCGGGCTTCGGCACCGGCAGCCAGACGCAGCAGCTCTTTATCGGACAAGGCCTGGCCGGAAAGGGTAAAGACATCGGTCACGGCCGGACGGCCTTCGGTGAGAGTGCCGGTCTTGTCCAGGACCACGGTCCGCACGCTGCGGGCCATTTCCAGGGCTTCTCCTCCCTTGATCAGCACGCCGAGCTGCGCGCCACGTCCGGTGCCGACCATTATCGCCGTGGGCGTGGCCAGCCCCATGGCGCAGGGGCAGGCGATGACCAGCACCGCGATGAAGATCCGCAGGGCAAAGGTGAAGGGTTCTCCGGCCAGGAAATACCAGCCCAGGCCGGAGAGTACGGCTACGCAGATCACGATGGGCACGAAGTACAGGCTGATGCGGTCGACCATGCTGGCGATGGGGGCCTTGGAACCCTGGGCTTCCTGGACCAGGCGGATGATCCTGGCCAGGACCGTGTCCCGGCCGACCCGTTCGGCGACCATGTAGATGGAGCCGTGGGCGTTCAGGGTGCCGCCGATCAACGCATCGCCCTCTTTTTTGGACACGGGCAGGCTTTCCCCGGTGAGCATGGACTCGTCCACGCTGGTCTGGCCCTCGGTGAGCTTGCCGTCCACGGGAATGCGCTCCCCAGGCTTGACCAGGAGCAGGTCCCGGGGCTGGATCCGTTCCACGGGAATGCTTTCCCGCCGGCCGTCACGGACCCGGGTGGCCGTGCTCGGCGTCAGGGCCATGAGCTGGCGGATGGCGTCCGAGGTGCGCACCTTGGAGCGGGTTTCCAGGTACTTGCCCAACATGACCAGGGCGATGATCACGGCCGCGGACTCGAAATACAGGTCCATGGCCCTGGCCATGGGGTCGTGTCCCAGGGCGATTTCCAGAAGATTCCAGGTGCTGTAGACCACCGCCGCGCCGGTGCCCACGGCGATCAGGGAGTCCATGTTCGGAACCCGCTTCCAGAGGTTGGGAAAGCCGCGCAGGTAAAATTCCCGACCGGCCCAGACCACGGGCAGGGTGAGCAGGAACTGGGCCAGGGCGAAGGTCAGCGGGGAATGGTGCGGGCTGAGCAACCCCGGCATGGGCAGGCCGACCATTTCGCCCATGGACACGATGAAGATCGGAACGGCGAAGGCCATGGCCAGGATCAGTTTGGAGCGCAGGACGGCCAGCCGGTTGAGCATTTCCCGGCGCTGCGCGTCCATCAGCGATTCCCGCGGCCCTCCCTGCCCGGAGTCCCGTCCAGAACCTTGGGCAAAGGCCTCGTACCCCGCGTCGCGGACGGCCTCCAGAATGGCTGGAAGATTGACCTTTTCCGGTTGGAAGCGTACCTGAGCCGTTTCAGATGCGAGATTGACTTCGGCCGAATCCACGCCCTCCAACCCGGCAATGGCCTGCTCCACGCGGCGGACGCAGGCCGCGCAGGTCATGCCCCGTATGCCTAGTTCCACATGACCGCCTGAGTGATCGGCGGTCGTTTCGGTCTCGTCATAGGTGCGCAGGTCGTATCCCGCATCCCGGACGGTCTGCAGCAGGCTGTCCTCACGGTCCTCGGAGCCCGAAGCGTCCGGGTCCCACTCCACGGACATGGTCTCGGTGGCCAGGTTCACGGAAACGGAGCGAATCCCTTCCAGTTCGGAGGCGGCGTTTTCCACGCGGCGGACGCAGGCCGCGCAGGTCATGCCTTGGACGGCGTATTCGGATTTGCGGCGGGCTTCGGGCTGACTCGGGGGCCGTGCTTCGACGTTGGGCTGGGGAGTGTTCATGGCGCTTCCGGGGTTGATGGTGGCGGGGCGTCGGATTCTTACGGTACGATTTTTTTCCGGTGTTGTGAACCGGCTTTTGGGGCCGATCGTCGATACATTGGACGCCATCTTGCAAGGAGAAACCAAATGCGGATTGGAGTGCCGAAGGAGATCAAGGCGCAGGAGCGCCGGGTGGGCTTGTTTCCGTCCGGGGTCAAGGCCCTGGTGGAGCACGGGCATGAAGTGGTCGTGGAGTCCGGGGCCGGAGACGGCTGCGGGGCCCTGGACGACGTCTACGTCTCCCAAGGGGCGCGGATCGGGACCGCGGAAGAGGCCTGGAGCCAGGAACTGGTGATCAAGGTCAAGGAGCCGCTCAGCCGGGAATACAAGTATCTGCGCGAAGACCTGACGCTGTTCACCTATCTGCACCTGGCGGCGGACAAGCCGTTGACCGACGCCCTGCTCCAGTCCGGGTGCGTGGCCATTGCCTATGAAACCGTACAGCTGCCGGATAAAAGCCTGCCGCTTTTGGCACCCATGTCCGAAATCGCCGGGCGGATGTCCGTGACCAAGGCCACGGAAATGCTCTGCCACCATAACGGCGGCGGCGGGGTGTTCCTGGGCGGGGTCACCGGCACCCTGCCGGCCCGGGTGGTGATTATCGGCGCGGGCATTTCCGGCGCGGGCGCGGCCCAGATGGCCGTGGGCCTGGGCGCGGACGTGCTGGTCCTGGACGTGGACATGTCTAAATTATATAGACTGTACCATCACCTGGACCAGAAGATCAAAACCCTGTTTTCAAACGCTCTGAACATCGAGGACCAGGTGGTCAAGGCTGACGTGGTCATCAGTTGCGTGCTCATCCCAGGCGCTTCCGCGCCCAAGCTGGTCACGAGGCCGATCATCGAGGCCATGAGGCCCGGCTCGGTGATCATGGACATCGCCATCGATCAGGGCGGTTCCACGGAATTGTCCCGGCCCACTACCCACGGGGACCCTTGCTTTCAGGTGGGCAACGGCGTCAATCTGTACTGCGTGGCCAACATGCCCGGGGCTTATCCGCGCACGGCCTCGGAGTCCCTGACCAACGCCACCCTGCGCTACGCCCTGCAACTGGCGGACAAGGGCTGGCCCCAGGCCTGCCAGGAAGATCCGGCCCTGCGTCAGGGCTTGAACGTGGTCCGCGGAAAGGTGGTCTACAAGGCTGTTGCTGAGGCCTGTGGGTATGAATGGACCGAATTTTAGCAGTCCGTTGGAAAATTCCCAATTTCTGCGTCGCCGCAAATAGTTCAAACTCTCACGTATCACTAAATACGCTTCGAATTTGCACTTTTTTGCTCCTTGCACTTGGGATTTTTGAACGAACTGCAAGATAAAGACTTTTTTAACACTCAGCTCGATGAATATGGACCAAAGCCGCTTGCCCGGATTGAAGGGCGAGTCGGACGGTGAAGGAGGCTTGTCATGACGACACCAGTTGGAGGCGCGCAGGTGGAAAAGAAGACATTGCTGCACGCCGAGGAAATTCGAAGGACCATGGAACGCTTGGCCTACGAGGTCATCGAGCGCCACGGAGAGGGAACATCCCTGGCTCTGGTGGGCATCCAGCGCCGCGGGGTGGAGCTGGCCAAGCGTTTGAAATCCGTCCTGGAGCAGCGCTTTGGACGGGAAATTCCCTTTGGCAGTCTGGACATCAACCTGTACCGCGACGACTGGACCAATCTGGACGGCCAACCCCAAATTCACAAAACGTGGATTCCTTTTTCCGTGGACGACCGGGAAATCATCCTGGTGGACGATGTCCTGTTCACGGGGCGGACCATTCGCGCGGCCCTGGAAGCCATTTTGGACTACGGACGTCCGAAACGGGTGGAACTGCTGGTCCTGGTGGACCGTGGTCACCGGGAACTGCCCATCCACGCGGATTATGTCGGGAAAAAGGTGAACACCTCCCAGCAGGAACAAGTGGACGTGTTCGTCAGGGAGCAGGATGGAGAGGACGTGGTTTTTCTGAGTGAGATGAAGTGACGAGGCTTCAGGCTCGGAGCGAATGTCGGTCTTCAGAGGAGAGAGTCATGGGCCATATTTTTCGAGCTTTCGTAGGGGTTGTCGGACTGGCGGCCATTTTTTGGGGCGCGACGGGCGCGGCCCTGGCGGCCCAAGCGGAGGAAGGGATCGTTGGAAAAATTCAGCGCCAGTACGAATCCATCCAATCGTTTCAGGCCGAGTTCACCCAGGAACTGACGGTTGCCGCCAGCCGGGAAAGTGAGGAGCGCCGGGGAATCCTGTACTTCCGCCACCCCGGGCTGATCCGCTGGGAAACCATCAGCCCGGAACCGGAACTGCTCATCGTCGGGCCAGAAGTGGTCTGGAACTATTTCGAAGATGAGCACATCGCGTATCGCTATGCGGTGGAGGACGTGCTCGGTTCGGCCACGGTACTAAAGATTCTCTCCGGGCAGGCCCGGCTGGACGAGGATTTTCTGACCGAGGTGGACCTGGCCGAGGATACAGCCGACTTGGTGATCCGTCTCCGGCCAAGGGTTCCCGAGCCAAGCCTGGTGGAGGCGACAATGTGGGTCGACCCGGAAACCTTTTTGCTCCAACAGGTCCTGGCCGTGGATTTCTACGGCAACACCAACAAGATCGCACTCCAAGACCTGCGCCTCGATCCTGACCTGGACCCCGCGCTGTTCAAATTCACGCCGCCGGAAGGAGTTTTGGTGCGGTAGGAGCGGACTTGTGTGTCCGCCCTTGCGGATGGACGATCCCGCTGGCTTGATGGTTTCGTTTGCAACGTTTAGCCGCTTAATCGTGTGAATTTTGTCCATTCGAGACGTCGCCTCAACCCACAAGGGGCGCACACACAGGTGTGCCCCTACGGCACAACGGCACCCATCACGTTCAATCCGGGTGACCGAAACAATGTCAACCATATAATTCGGCACCGTGAACCATACCGTGGCTCGGATTTGCATTTTTCCTCTTGCTGCGGCAAATTCCCATTTTGTCGAACCTTCGGAAACGCTCCTTGATGAGTTTCCCATGCATCACGGTACATCCGCGTTACTCGTTTTTCATCTTCCTTTTCGCCTCCTCTTTCTTGTCCTGGCGGCCTGCCTCGTCCTGCTGGCGGTCTCGCCGGTCGTGGAACGGGCTTGCGCGGTCACTCCGGACGCGGCCGCGAACATGACTCTGGGCGAGTTGGACCAGGCCATCAGCGATGATCCGCGCAACGCCATGCTGTACATCGCCCGGGCTCAGCGGCACATAGCCAACCGATCCTTCCCGCGGGCCATCATGGACTTGGATCAAACCTTGCGCTTGACCCCGGACGATCTCACCGCCTTGGTGCTGCGCGGCGAAGCCTACGCCCGGATGGGCAACTGGGCCAGATCCATGGCGGATCACGAACGGGCGGTCCAGTTGGCCCCGGAGAATGAACGGGCTTTGTTCGGCCTGGCCCGGGCTCGTCTGGAGTCCGGAGACCTCAGCCGTGCCCTGGAGGATCTGAGCCGATTGCTGCGGACCTCGCCGAACCATCTGGAAGGCCGCTTGTACCGGGGCCGGATGTATCTGGAGCGGAACAATCACCAGCAGGCCCTGGTCGATTTCGACGTGGCCGCATCGCAGGCACCGGAGTCCGTCGAAGCCCTTTTCGGGCGAGGAAAGAGCCTGCGGGAACTGGGGCGGCTGGACCCGGCCCTGGCCGATTTGACGCGGGCCATTCACCTGGAGCCCACGGCTCCGGCCTACATGGAGCGAGGACTGACCTACGGCGCTCAGGGTGACCTGCGTTCCGCCCTGGAGGATTTCAACGCCGCCTTGCGTTTGGCCCCTGAGAATGCGCTGATTCACTTTCATCGAGCCTCGCTGTACGCTTTGGCTGCCGATCATCAGCGGGCCGTGGTCGACTTTACCCAGACCCTGAATCTGGACCCCGATCATCTCCAGGCCCTTTTGGGCCGCGGTCTGGCTTATCAAGAACTGGAGAAATTTTCCCAGGCCATCGACGACTACACCCGGGTGATCCGCCTGGACCCGGACAATTACGGGGCCCTGAACAACCGCGGAATGGTTTTCCTGCAACTCGGTCAACTGACCCAGGGGTGCGACGATTTACGGGCGGCCTGCGTCTTGGGTCGCTGCACGACCCTGGAGTTCGCCCGCAAGGAAGGCTACTGTCCGTAATGGTTATTCCGATTCATTTTTCAATCCACGAGGACGGCCATGGCCCAGATCGTCATAGTTGACGACGAAGAGGACATTCGCACCACGCTACGGGGCATCCTGGAGGACGAAGGCCATGAGGTCCGGGAGGCCGCCAGCGGCGAGCAGGGTCTGGACGTGTTGGCCGAGGTGGATCCGGACCTGTGCTTCCTGGACATCTGGCTGCCTGGCATGGACGGCCTGGAGGTGCTGGACCGGGTTCGCGGGATATCTCCGCACTTGCCGATGATCATGATTTCGGGCCACGGCAACATCGAAACTGCGGTCATGGCCATCAAGAAAGGCGCTTTCGACTTCATCGAAAAGCCCCTCTCCCTGGAAAAGGTGCTGGTGACCACGGCCAAGGCCGTGGAATTCAAGGAGCTGCGCCAGGAAAACATGGTCCTGCGCAGCCAAATCCGAGACACCCGGGTCCAGGAATTGACCGGGGCGACGCCCAGGATCCAGCAGTTGCAGCAGCAGGTTCGCCAGGTCGCGCCCACCGAGGCCTGGGTGCTGATCACCGGCGAGAACGGCACGGGCAAGGAAATCGTAGCCCGGTCTCTGCATCAGCTCAGCCACAGGGTGAACAAGCCGTTGGTGGAGGTGAACTGCGCGGCCATTCCCGAAGAACTGATCGAAAGCGAGCTGTTCGGCCATGAAAAGGGGGCCTTCACCAGCGCGGACCGGGCTCAGGTGGGCAAGTTCGAGCTGGCCAACGGCGGCACCTTGTTCCTGGACGAAATCGGGGACATGAGCCTGAAGACCCAGGCCAAGATTCTGCGCATCCTGCAGGAGCAGCGCTTCGAACGGGTCGGAGGACGAAAGACCATCCAGGTAGACGTTCGGGTGATCGCGGCCACGAACAAGGATCTGCCCGAGGAGATTCGCGCCGGGCGGTTTCGGGAGGACCTCTACTACCGGCTGAAGGTGTTTCCGCTGTATGTTCCGCCCTTACGGTCGCGGGTCGCGGACATTCCGTTGCTCCTGGCCGATTTCATGGACGGCCTGATCCGGACCCAGGGCTTCAAGGCCCTGCGCTTTCCCCCGGAGACCATGACCGCGCTGCAACGCTATCCCTGGCCGGGCAATGTCCGTGAGCTGAAAAACTTTCTGGAGCGGATGTGCATCATGTATCCCGGTCAAACCATTTTGCCCGAGATGCTGCCGCCGGAGATGTTGGTCACGGACCACGGCACGGGCAACCGCGGACCTTTTGACCCGGATGAGGACTGGCCGGTGGACTTCAAGGCGGCCCGGGCCCAGTTCGAGGCCAAGTTTCTGGAGGACAAGCTGAGCAGCTGCAACGGCAGCGTCACCCGGCTGGCGGAAACCATCGGCATGGAGCGCACCTATCTCTATAAAAAGCTTCGCGGTCTCGGGCTCAAGACAGCGGATTAACTCTCGGCACGTAACGGCAATCGGACTCGTTTCACATCCAACCATCCTCACGTCGCGTTTATGACTTCCTACACCAAAGCCGGAATCATCATCGTCATCCTGGCCCTGTTCGCTTCCGTGGGCCTGATTCAGCACTACACCGTCACCCAGTCCCAACTGACCGGACCGGAAATCGACCCGGGGCCGGCCTTGCCCGGCGTGCCGGGGGAACTGCCTCGACTGGTGAACCTCAAAACCGAGAACTGCATTCACTGCAAACGGATGGTCCCCATTCTGGCGGAGTTGAAACAGGATTATGGTGAAGCGTTTCGCATCTACACTTTTGACATCGGTCGCCATCCGGACATCGGACGGGCTTACGGAACCGTCCGCATCCTGCCGACCCTGATCTTTTTCGACCGGGACGGAAAAGAGGTACTGCGCTACGAAGGGTACATGTCCAAGGCGGACATCCTGTATCGTTTCGAAAGCCTTGGCTTGACGGGCTGATCATTCGTCGGCGTCGAGCCGTTCTTGCCTTGGGACCGTCTTTCCTGTCTCGCGGTCGCCGCGCCTTTCATGCTGCGTCGCTCAAGGCCGGTCGCCGTCCCGTTGCGAGCTTGGCGGCCAGGGCCGCGCCCCACAACCCGCTGTCCTGATTGGTGTTCAGGAGGACCGGGATGGCCTGGAGCAGAGCCCGGTAATTGGGGTTGGCCGTGAATTCGCGTAAAAATTCCGGGTGGCGCACCAAGCCGGGATTTTTGGCCGCCACCCCGCCGGTGACCACCATTCCGCCGATGGCCAGAATATTCAACGCAAAGTGACGGCAAGCCCGGCCGTAGAATCTGGCAAACCAGCTCAGCACGGGCGATGTTTCGTCCATGGCCGCGGCAGCCTGCTCCGGCCTGAGGCTTTGGCCGAAATGAAAGCGGTGCAGCAAGGCCAATCCCTGGCCGGAAACGACCACATCCCCGTAAACATACTCCAGGCCCAGTTCCCGGAGCACGAAGTCTTCAAAGGCCGCTTCCTCCCGGTTCACGAACGCGAAGGCGACGTGCCCCGCCTCCGAGGGCAGGGCGAGAAAACCGCCATCGGGCAACGGGGCCAGCATCCCGTGGCCCAGACCGGTCCCCGCGCCGATCACTCCCACCATGCCCCGCGGATCCGGGCGACCGGCATTGATCGTGACGGCCTCGTCCAAGGCCGCGGTCTTGCAGGCATAGGCCTGGGCCGCGAAGTCGTTGAGCAGGATCAGCGTGTCCGGCAGCCCGGACAGGTTCGTGGAACGGATGTCGATGTCCCAGGGGATGTTCGGCGGGTCGGCTCGGACCCCTCCTTGCACCGCCCCGGCCACGGCCAGGGCCCCGGCCCGGCAGCGCGACAGTTCTCGGCCCAAAGGACCGTCCTTGAGCAGGCGCAGCAGATCGCTGAAGGAATCCGCCTCGGACGTGGGAATCCGCTCCACGCTTCGGAGCCGCATGGTGTCGCCGCGATCCTCGAACAGCGCGAACCGAATGTTGGTTCCGCCAATGTCCGCGGCCAAATACAGGTCGGGGGAAGAAGACTGCTCCGTCTCGCCGAGCACTCCGGCGGAACATCGGGAGCTTTGATCTCCAAAAAAAACCGTATGACGGTTCTTGCTTTTTCCTGCTTCGGACATGACTCCTCCCGTTGTGAATCTACCTGGGCGAGACGAAAACATCTCACTCGCCAATAGCACCGTGCCTAGGACACCGGCAACTAAAATCGGCTTATTCCGCCCGCCACATGTTCAACTTTGGCCACGAACAGAGTTTTTTTGCAATGAAATACCGCATTGTTCCCGTTGACCATTCGAATATCTCCAAGGCCAGAGCGCTGGTCGACACGGTTTTTCCCCATCAGAGTCCCGCGGAACGGATCAGCCTGCGCCTTTACACGCTCAAAAGCGGATGGACGTATCGTTTCCTGTCCTGGGTATTTGGCGCGGATTTGCTGGCTTTCTGGATCGCCGTGGACGAGAGCGGCGAAGCCTTGGGCATCAGTGGACTGTACCGTTTGCGCAAGGACGGCCACGAGGCCGTCTGGCTCGGGTGGTACGCGGTCCATCCGTCAGCCAGGGGCAAGGGCGTGGGCGGAGCGCTTCTGCGCCATGCCATCCAGGCGGCACGGTATACGGGGGGCAAGTATCTGCGCCTGTATACCAGCGATTCGGAACTGATCGAGGGCTCGGGGGACGCCCAGGGCGTTTATGAGAAGTATGGCTTGAAAGTGAAGAGCGTGAAGGCTGTTTACGGTGGGCTGCTCATCAACCGCGACGGGGTAAAGGTGCTCAAGGCGAACAAGATAATCCGGGAAATGCCGCTACGGTGAAGCGGGCGAATCACCTTCGGACGCATCAAGAAAAGGCCCGACTCACGTGAAATAACGAGGGAGTCGGGCCTTATGGTTTCCAAGGCAAAGCTGCCAGGAAGCGGCTACATGAACGCCTCGCAACTGCCGGGCAGGGGGAAGCCGCTGTGGAGGCAGATGGATTCGCGGGAGGCTTCCCGGACGTCGTAGGCGACCATTTCCGTGACCATTTGCGCAAAGCTGATTTCCAGAGTCCAGCCCAGCTTTTCACGGGCCTTGGTCGGGTCTCCCAGCAGGCTTTCCACTTCCGTGGGCCGGAAGTAGCGGGGGTCCACGGACACCAGGACGTCGCCCTCGGTAAAGGCGACCTGTTTGCCAATGCGTTCCAGGCAGGATTGGATCACCGGGGAGGGCTCAAATTTGGCGACGATGCCCTTTTCGTTCAGGCCCTCTCCTTCCCAGCGAAGCTCAATGCCCACTTCCCGGAAAGCCAGTTGGCAGAATTCTCGCACGGAATGCTGTTCGCCCGTGGCGATCACGAAGTCTTCGGGCTGGTCCTGCTGAAGGATCAGCCACTGGGCGCGGACGAAATCCTTGGCATGGCCCCAGTCCCGCAACGCGCCGAGGTTGCCGAGGAAGAGGTCTTTTTCCAGGCCCAGGGCGATTCGGGCCGCGGCACGGGTGATTTTACGGGTGACAAAGGTTTCGCCGCGCACCGGGGATTCGTGGTTGAAGAGGATCCCGTTGCAGCCGAAAATGTTGTAGGCCTCCCGGTAGTTCACCGTGATCCAGAAGGCATAAAGCTTGGCCACGGCGTAAGGGGAGCGGGGATAAAACGGGGTGGTTTCGCGCTGGGGCACTTCCTGGACCTTGCCGTAAAGTTCCGAGGTGGAGGCCTGGTAGAAACGGGTCTTGTCCGTCAGGCCCAGGAGCCGGATGGCCTCCAGCATTCGCAGGGTGCCCAGGGCGTCGGTGTTGGCCGTGTATTCCGGGCTCTCGAAGGATACCTTGACGTGGCTCTGGGCCGCCAGATTGTAAACCTCGTCCGGCTGGACCTCCTGAATGATCCGGGTCAGGTTGGTGGCGTCGGTCAGATCCCCGTAATGCATGAGGAAGCGGACGTTCTCCTCGTGGGGGTCGCGGTAGAGGTGGTCCACCCGCTGGGTGTTGAACAGCGAGGAGCGGCGTTTGACGCCGTGGACTTCGTAACCCTTTTCCAGCAGAAATTCCGCCAGATAGGCCCCGTCTTGACCGGTTATGCCGGTGATCAGTGCTTTTTTCATCGTGCTGTGTTCTCCTTATCGTGATGTCGCCCGAAGACTTAGATGAATCGAGACGGCTTTCCGGTCCATAGCGGATTGAGGATTGCAGGGCAACTTTGAATGGTTTAGGGAATCCGGAGACGTGTATCCGCCGCCCGCGCCGTATTTTCACCGGCCGACCTTCAACCCCCCGCATCCTCCATGCCCGAAATCCACGCCCAACGCCGCGACAAACTGCGTGAAAAGCTCAAGGTGGCCGGACTCCCGGCCCTGCTGGTTTCCAGCCCGGCCAACCGGTTCTACCTCAGCGGCTTCGAACTCCACGACCCGCAGTGCAACGAAAGCGCCGGCATGCTGGTGATTGCCGCGAGCGGCGAGGACTGGCTGCTCACGGACCCTCGCTATGAAATCGTCGCCGGCAAGGTCTGGCCCAAGGAACGGCTGTTCATCTACACCAGTCCAAAAATTAAACAGATTCGTGAATTCCTGGCCGGTCTGGGCCATCGCCCCCTGGGGTTCGAGGCCAGGGCCATGAGCGTTGATCTCCACGGAGAACTGGCCGAGGAAGTGGCCTTCATGCCGACCACGAACATGGTGGAGCCTCTGCGGCTGGTCAAGGATGCCGGAGAAATCGCCCTTCTGGAGGCGTCGTGCCGACTCAACCACGAGGTCTTCGCCCTGGTCCCGGATCTGCTGCGCCCAGGGCGCACGGAACGGGAAGTCGCCTGGGACATGGAAAAGCTGTTCCGGGAGCGCGGGGCAAGTGAGCTGGCCTTTCCGACCATCGTGGGCGTGAACGCCAACGCGGCCCAGCCCCATGCCGTTCCCAACGACACTCCGATTCAGGACGGCTGTCTGGTGCTGGTGGATGCCGGAGCCCGGCTTGGGGACTATTGCTCGGACCAGACCCGGACCTTCTGGGTGGGGGAACGGCCCTCGGATGCCTTCAAGCGAACCATGGACCTGGTCCGCGAGGCCCAGAACCGGGCCATCGCCGCCATTCGTCCGGGCGTGCCGGTTTGCAGCGTCTATCAACTGGTCAAGGACTTCTTTCGGGACCACTTCGTGGACGAGCGCTTCAACCACGGCCTGGGCCACGGCATCGGCCTGGAAACCCACGAAGGCCCAAGCCTGAGCCCCCACGACACCAAGACCCTCCTGGCCCCGGGCATGGTGGTGAGCGTGGAGCCAGGCCTGTACTACCCGGACTGGGGCGGCGTCCGCTGGGAGTACATGATCCTGGTCACGGAGGATGGATGCCGGGTTTTGTAGGGCGGTCGTGGATTGAAGAAACTGAGCCAATCCTTTTTCCTGTAACCATCATTTGAATGAAAAAACCATGAACCAATACCATTCGCGTTTCCCATTTCTTCTTTTTGCCCAGCGATTGCTTTCGCTCATTCTGATCGCCTTATTCCTGTCCGCCTGCCTGGCCGGAGGGGCGGATTCGGACGAACACTTGGAAGCCAAGGTCGGGCAGATGCTGCTGATCGGGTTTCGCGGCCTGGAAGTTGACGAATCCAGCTCCATTGTCCGGGACATCCGGGAGGGGCGGGTCGGCGGAGTGATCATCTTCGACTACGACGTGGCCTTGCGCAGTCCGGTACGCAACGTGGCTTCCCCGGAACAACTGGGGAAACTGGTGGCGGACCTGCGGGCCGCGAGTCACGGGGCGCCCTTGTTCGTGGCCATTGACCAGGAAGGCGGGCGGGTCAACCGGCTCAAGGAGCGGTACGGCTTTCCGCCCACGGTCTCCCAGGGCTGGTTGGGCGGGCAAAACGACCCGCGCCTTACGGGCGAGTACGCCCATCGGACCGCGAAGACGCTGTCCGGGCTGGGAATCAACGTCAATCTGGCCCCGGTGGTGGACGTGAACGTGAACCCGGACAATCCGGTGATCGGCAAACTGGAACGCAGCTTTTCCGCGGACCCTCATACGGTCGCGATTCACGCCGCGGCGGTGATCGCCGGCCATCAGACCGAAGGCGTGCTCACGGCTCTCAAACACTTTCCGGGCCACGGCAGTTCCACCACGGATTCCCACCTGGGTTTCACCGACGTGACCCGGACCTGGGTCGAGAAGGAGCTGGAGCCGTACCGGGCAATCCTGCGCACCACCGGCGCGGACATGATCATGACCGCCCACGTGTTCAACGCCCGCCTCGACCCGGACTGGCCCGCGACTCTCTCCCGGGCCACCATGCAGGGACTGCTGCGCGACCAAATGGGCTACCAAGGCGTGATCATCTCCGACGACATGCAGATGCAGGCCATCACCGACCACTACGACCTGGAAACCGCCCTGGAGCAGACCATCCTGGCCGGGGCGGACGTGATCATCTTCGGCAATAACCTAGTCTACGACGAGGACATCGCCCAAAAGGCCGGCGAGATCATCCTGGACCTGGTCCGGGAAGGCCGGGTGCCGGAGTGGCGCATCCATCAGTCCTACTCCCGGATCATGCACCTCAAATCGCGCCTCGCCGCCAGGGGGAAGATGGAGTGCAGGCTCTGCGACGCCTATTGAGCCCGGTCGGATAATCTTTTGACTCCACGTCCGGGATTCACCTTCAGCACACGAACAAGCCATGAGAATCAACGTCGGCATCTCCGAGATGCGCGTGACCAAACAACCTGGAGTGATTCTGGTCACTCACTCCCTGGGCTCCTGCATGGGGCTGGCGGCCTACGACCCGGTCTTCAAGGTCGCAGGGCTGATTCACTGCCTGCTTCCGAAACCCTCCGGCAGCAAAAAGGCCTCGGAGAATCCAGCCATGTGCGTCAGCACCGGGGTGCCGGCCATGATCCGGGAAATGTACGCCATGGGCGCCCAGCGCCAAAACCTGATCCTGAAAGCCGCCGGGTGCAGTCGGATGATGAACGTGCTCAACCAGTTTAACACCGGGCTGCGCAACCAGGAGACCTTGCTGGCTCTGCTGGAGCACAACGGCCTGAAGCTCGCGTCCGGTGAAATGGGCGGGAGCGTCCCCAGGACCATGTATTTGCTTGCGGATACCGGCCGGGTCCTGATCCGGTCCAAACGCGAGGAACGCGAACTATGATCAAGCGCAAGATCATCCTCTCTCAAATCACCAGGATACCGATGCTTTCCAGTGCCGTACAGGAAGGCATGCACCTACTGCGCGACCCCCAGGTGGACATGGGCAACCTGGCTAAGGTTCTGCAGCATGATCCAGGGATTACCGTCAATATCCTGCGGCTGGCCAACACCCCGTATTTCGGCTCCATGAGCCGGGTGAACAATCTTCGGGACGCCGTGGTCCGCCTGGGTGCGAAGCGGGTTTCTCAGCTCCTGCTCACCGTGGCCGTCACTCCCCGAATCAGCGGGGAATTGGAAGGCTACGACCAAGCCCCCTGCACCCTTCTGGAACAGTCCTTGGCCATTGCCGTGGCCTCGGAACTCGTCGCCGCTGAACTTGGCATCGACTTTCCGTCTCACACCTTTACCGCCGGACTGCTGGCTAACATCGGTAAAATCGTGCTGAGTCAATTCCTGGATAACGAATACGAGCAGGTCAACGAGCTGGTGGAGCGCGAGAACGTCTCCTTCGAGGAATCCGAAAGTCGTGTCCTGGGCGCGAATCACGCTGAAATCGGAGCTGAACTGTTGACCTTCTGGAACCTGCCCGAGGAGATTGTCCGCGTGGTCCGTCATTTTCGCGACCCGGAATCCTGCCCGGAACGGGACGTCGCCCTGGACCTGGTCCATGTGGGCTCCGCGGTCGCCGCTATGACCGGCATCGGCCAGGGCTTGGACGGCATGCAGTATCCTGTTTCCGAGGCCGTGGTGGAACGTCTGGGGCTGACAGAAACACAGGTCCGGGAGGTGCTGGTCAAACTCCTGGAGCACGTCGCCAAACTCAAGGAAGTATTGCCGAAGTGCGAGAAGAAGGCTTGATTTCCCGTCGCCGCTTCCTGGCCGGAGCCGCGGCGTTCGCCGCCTCCCTGCCTTTCTCCGCCCCGGCCCGGGATCAGTCCGAAGAAACGTTTTCCGCCGGCTTGGCCGTCGGCTTGGCTCTCGGTTCCGGCGGGGCCAACGGTTTGGCCCATATTCCCATGCTCGAAGTCTTCGACGAGCTGGGCGTCGTCCCCAAGGTGATCGTCGGAACCAGCATCGGGGCCGTGATCGGAGCCCTCTACGCCTCCGGCCTTTCCGGGTCGGACCTGCGTCGGCTGGCCTTGGACTTCGCCTCCGAGGACAAGCACATCATGAGCACCCTGATTCAGGGCAGCGCGGGGTTGAGCCTGCTGGACCTGATCCGGCCCGACCTGGACGACGGAGGACTGTTGGACAGCCAAGGGTTTCTCGATTTCCTGCACGACAAGGTCCGCGTTTCCACCTTCGAGGAGCTGACTATCCCCTTGATGGTCGTGGCCGCGGACTACTGGAAGCGGGAACAGGTGGTTCTGGACCAGGGGCTGCTAATCCCGGCAATCAAGGCCAGCATGGCCGTTCTCGGCCTGTTCGCTCCGGTGGAGTTGGACGGACGGCTGCTGGTGGACGGCGGTACGGTGAACCCTCTGCCCTATGACCTGCTTCTCGACCGGTGCGACCTGATCGTGGCCGTGGACGTTTCCGGCGGCGTGGCGGAACCGACGGAGCTGACGGAAAACAAGCCCGACGTGCTGGACTCCCTGTTCAACACCTTTGAAATCATGCAGCGGGCCATCACCGGGGAAAAGATGAAACACCGCGAACCCCACATCTTCATTCGCCCGGAAACATCCGGGGTCCGCCTGCTGCACTTCCACAAGGCCGAGCAGATTTTCACGCAATCCGAACCCGCCGCAGAAGAGCTGAAAGCCACCCTGCGTGAGCACCTTTCAGGCGAGTCGTAAGAATACCTGCTTTTCTGTTGGGGGGCTTCATGCCCCGAATGTCCGGACCGGATGACAAACACGCTGATATGTGATTGGAAGCAGAACCGCTGAGCGCACGGCGGTTCGTTTGTTTGGAGACGTCACCAAAGAAGAGGAGCAAGCCATGCTGGCTATTTTGGATTACGAGGCGGGGAATCAGACCAGCGTCCGCAGGGCATTGGATTTTCTGGGTATCCCGTGCGCGATCACCGCGGAGCCGAGCGCGCTGCTGCAAGCGGACGGGGTGATCTTCCCCGGAGTCGGCGCGGCCGGGCAGGCCATGGCCGACCTCGGAGGCAAGGGCCTTGACGCCGTGCTCAAGGAAGTGGTCCGCACGGGCAAGCCGCTTCTGGGTATTTGCGTGGGCTGTCAGATTCTGCTGGACTACAGTGAGGAAAACGATACCAGGACATTGGCCATTCTGCCCGGGGAGTGCCGCCGCTTCGATCCGTCCTGGAAGGACGAGGACGGCCGGAACCTGATCATTCCGCACATGGGCTGGAACGGTCTACGCCGCAAGCAAGAGTGCGTCCTGCTGAACAATGTCCCCGACGAAGCGGAGTTCTATTTCGTGCACAGTTACTTTCCCTTGCCGTCGCCGGAGCTGATCCTGGCCACGACCTTCTACGGGCAAGAGTTCGCCTCGCTTTTCGGTCGGCCCGGACTCTGGGCCACCCAGTTCCATCCGGAAAAGAGCGGTCGCCCCGGCCTGACCCTGCTCGCCAACTTTCATGCCTACTGCAAGGAGGCGGCCCATGCTCAGTAAGCGGATCATCCCCTGTCTGGACGTCCGGGATGGACGGCTGACCAAAGGCGTGAAGTTTAAGGGCAACGTGGACATCGGCGACCCGGTGGACATGGCCAAGTTCTACTCCGACGAAGGGGCGGACGAACTGGTTTTCTACGACATCACGGCCTCCAGCGAAGGCCGCGGCATCATGCTCCGGGTGGTGGAGGAGGTGGCTTCCAAGACGTTCATCCCCTTTTCGGTGGGGGGCGGGATACGCAACGTCGCGGACATGCGGGCCGTGCTCCTGGCTGGCGCGGAAAAAATCTCCGTCAATTCCGCGGCGGTGCGCGCCCCGGAGATCATCTCCCAGGGCGCGGCGGCCTTTGGCTCGCAGTGCGTGGTGGTGGGCATGGACGTGCTCAAGGTGCCCGTCACGTTGGAGATCCCTTCCGGTTACGAGGTGGTGATTCACGGGGGGCGAACGCCCACGGGAATGGATGCCCTGGCCTGGGCCAGGCGGGTCCAGGAACTGGGCGCGGGGGAAATCTGCCTCAACTCCATCGACGCCGACGGAACCAAGGAGGGGTATGAACTGACCCTGACCCGGCTGATTGCCGAGTCCGTGTCCATCCCGGTGATCGCGTCCGGGGGGGCGGGCAAACCCGAGCACATGGCCGACGCCTTGACCCAGGGCCTGGCCTCCGCCGCACTGATAGCGTCCATCGTGCACTACGGTGAATATACGATCCGGGGCATCAAGGACATCCTGGCGAACCAGGGGATCAAGGTTCGCCAGGTTTGGTGAGAACGCCTCCGGGCTGTTGTAAAAAAAGCCGCCAAGACACAAAATAAAAGAGCTCAAACCCGAAGCGTATTTGTCATACGCTTCGGGTTTGAGCTCTTTGCAGCAACGCCGCAATTGGTTTTTTTCAACGGACTGCTATTCGAGATCGTCGTCCGGTATGGCGTCGTAGGTCCCGCCCCGCCCTCCGGACTTGTGGATCAGGCGGCAGGGGCCGATGGTGATGTCTTTCTGCACGGCCTTGCACATATCGTAAATGGTCATGGCGGCCATCTGTACGGCCATCAGGGCCTCCATCTCCGCCCCGGTGCGGTCCGTGCAGCGGATTTCCGAGTCGATCACGATCCGTTGCCGCTGGACGTCCACGGCGAATCGCAAGTCCACGTAGGACAGATTCAGGCCGTGGCACAAAGGGATCAATTCTGCGGTCTTTTTAGCCGCCATGATCCCGGCGATCTTGGCCGTGGCCAGTACATCGCCCTTGGGCAGGGCCTTGGCCATGAGCAGGTCCAGGGTCTTGGCGGAAAGCACCACCTCACCCCGGGCCATGGCTAGGCGCTGGGTTTGCTCTTTGGTCCCCACGTCGACCATGGTCAACTCACCTTCTTCGGTCAGATGCGAAAATTTTTCGTCCATCGCCGTCATCCTTTGACCGCGTCCTTGGCCTTTTCAAAAAACCGTTTGACTTTTTTCATGGGCCGATCCTCCTCCAGACGGGCGAACTCCCGGAGCAGTTCCTCCTGCTTGCCGGTCAGTTTGGTGGGGGTCTTGACCTGAACTTCCACCAGCAGATCCCCACGCTGGGTGCTGCCCAGATGGGGCAGGCCAATGCCAGAAATCTGAAAAACATGCCCGCTCTGGGTGCCCTTGGGAACATCCATGGGCACCGGCTCATCCAGGGTGGGCACCTCGATGCGCGCTCCCAGGGCCGCGTCCACGAAGCTGATTTCCGTTTTGACCACCAGATTCTGGCCCTGACGCCGGAAGACTTTGTCTTCCTCCACGTGGACGACCACGTACAGATCGCCCGGCGGCCCACCGTGCAGGCCCGGCTCTCCCTCTCCGCGCAGCCGCAGGCGGCTGCCGTTGTCCACTCCGGCGGGTATGCGGACCTTCAGCTCTCTGGTTTTGCGGACAATCCCCCGGCCATGGCAGGCCCGGCACGGAGAGGTGAGGATTTCCCCCTGACCCTGACAAACCGGACAGGTCACGGCCAGACGGAAAAAACCCTGATTCTGGATCATCTGGCCCTGGCCGCCGCAATGCTTGCAGGTCTCGGGCCGGGTTCCCGGAGCCGCGCCGGAGCCTTCGCAGTCTCCGCAGACTTCATTTCGCGGGATCTGGAGTTCAACCTCCGTCCCCTTGGCCGCGTCGCGAAATGCCAGGGTCAAATTGTACCGCAGGTCCGCGCCGGCCTGAGGGCGTGGCCCTCGGGAGCCGAACCCGAAAAATTCGCCGAAAATATCGCTGAACGTGGAAAAAATATCCTCGTTGCTCCGGAAGCCCTGGAAGCCCGCGTTGTTCAGCCCTTCGTGGCCGAACCGGTCGTAGTGGGCGCGCTTTTGCGGATCGCGCAGCACTTCATAGGCTTCCGCG
Organism: Desulfonatronum sp. SC1; assembly: GCF_003046795.1. Classification (NCBI taxonomy): domain Bacteria; kingdom Pseudomonadati; phylum Thermodesulfobacteriota; class Desulfovibrionia; order Desulfovibrionales; family Desulfonatronaceae; genus Desulfonatronum; species Desulfonatronum sp. SC1. The sequence continues at coordinate 20,823 of NZ_PZKN01000010.1, forward strand.
GCCTCCTTGAAACGAGCTTCCGCCTGCGGATCATCCGGGTTGCGGTCCGGATGATACTTCATGGCCAATCGGCGGTAGGCCTTTTTGATCTCGTCTTCCGCGGCGTCACGGGCCACGCCGAGAACGTCGTAAAAATCTTTTCGACCAGCCATGACTACTTCGTCAGGCCGACGATGCCGGCTTCCTGGATGCTCTCGGCGGGCAGCACCTTGCCCGCGGCAATTTCACGCAACGCGGTGACGATTTCCTTGTTGTCGCTCTCCACAAGCGAATGATACCCTTTGCGGTACTGTTGGACCCGCTTGATGGCCATCTGCACAACGAGAAATCGATTGTCCACCTGCTGCAAGCAGTCTTCCACGGTAATCCTGGCCATACGTCCTCCCCCTGTGAGCTGTTCGCACTGGTCTTTGAATTCGCAAAACTTTATTTTTTACCAAGAAACAGGAGTGGCGTCAATGTCCGCCTGAGATGGCAGGGCATCCGCATCGCCACCATGCACGGGGCCAAAGGGGGGCAGGAAGTATAAAGAATTGCCGGACCGCGGCCTGAGCGTGAAGCGGATCGTTCACCTGGGATCCTTCCACCGAACCCCCTCGGGCCAGGACCTGGCCGGGGATTGGATTGATCAGGAGAATTTCCCGTCCTGGTATGTGCCGCTGTTTCAGGTGGTTTGGAAACTAGTCCCGGAACTGAACAAGGCGAGGAGTCAAGCGAGGACGTGACCCCGCCAGTCTATTCACAGCGCTTGCGGCGATTATCCGTGTCCAGTTTGTGGAGGAGTCGCTTGCTTCCGTACGCCATCTCCAGGAGCAATTGATTGGATGCAAAATAAAAGACCTGCCTCCATGTCGCATGTCGCGCTGGCTTTCGAGGGCATAGACCGCCACGCTGTCGCGAACACCGTGCAAACGCTCCTGTCATTGAGATAATGTCGGGCGGTCCGCTGAAAGCTCGTCAGCCAGCTTTTGGACGGCTTGACGTAACGGATCATCAGGGGAGAGCCGGAGAAGAGCCTGTTCCAGAATATCCGCGGCCTCCGCGGTCTCTCCCAGTTCCGCGAGGATCAAGGCCCGGGTGCTGATGAAGGCGACGTTTCCAGGTGAGACGGCAACGGCCCGCTCAGACCATTTCATGGCCTGGCGGGTATCATTCACCTGAAGGAGGACGTAGGCGAGGTTGTTCATGGCTTCCGGGTTGCCCGGGTTGCGACGCAGGGCGCGCCGGTAACTGGTCGCGGCATCCGTCCAGTTGCCCATGGCCGCATGGATATTGCCATGATTGATCAGAGGTTGATCCCAAGCTCGGTCTTTTGCAAAGGCGGCGGCGTACGCCGCAAGGGCCAGGCCTCGGTCTCCGGAAGCTTCGTATGCGACTCCGAGGTCGTTATGCTCCGCTGCCGTGAGCGGATCGGAGAGCACGGTGATCCGCGGGAGCGAACAGGCCGAAATTCCCAGGAGCAGACCGCAGAGCATGATGACGCCGACGCGCACGCGGATCACTCCAGGTACAGATAGAGGTTGTTCATCCGGCTCCAGCGCTGCTTGAGCGTATCCGCGGCCATGAAGCGATATGCCTCGTGGCCGGAATGCATCAAGAACCCTTCCGGAGCATGGCCGACGAGGACTACGTAATGTCCCTGGCTGGTCGTCATCCGCCCCATATCCAGGAGTAAAACGACCGGATCGCCGGCATTGATCCGCTGCTCGAGAAAATCGAGATCGCCACGTCCCGTGACAGGAGACAGGCCCAGACTCCGGGCGTAATTTTCCATGTCCGGAAGTAGGGTCCTGCCCAAGGCCGGCGTGAAGACCTCCGCGGTAATCGTTGCCAAGGGGAGGGCATGATTCCGGTGGGTCAGAAGGGACGCCAGGGCGGCCGGACCACAGTCATTCTCCTGGTTTTGGGGTACAAAAGGAACATCCAGAAATATGCCGTCGGCGAACTGCTCCTGGACGTGCCCCGGCGCAGGTGAAATCCGCGGATGCAAGCCGCACCCCAAAACCAGAAGAACCAGGCCGAGCAGGACGATTGCCCGCAAGCTATTGGATAACAATGCGCCGATCGCTCACGCGAAGGATGACGACGACCAGCAGGATGATCAGGAGAACGCCGATGACCGCGCCGATGACACCGCCTCCGACATCCCCGGAAAGCGTCGCCAGTTGATGCAGTTGCTCGTCGCTCAAGGTGTCGAGTTTGGCGACGACCTCGGCCTTGCTCATGCCGTAGTCCTGAAGGCGCTGGGAGACGATTTTATGCTCCAGGGCCCCTTGAATGGTTGCAATTTGCGCTGTTCGCTCGGAAATGATTTCACCGGACGAGAGGCGACTCTGGGCGAGAAACGCCTCGGCATTGGGCGGAATAAAAGAGAAAAAACAAAAGACGGTCAGCACAGCCCAACACAATCGAGCGTTGAGAATCCTTTTTTGCCACGACATTGCACATCACCTCCAGGATAAAATTGTTGTATCATGGTTCGTGTACACACACTCAGCGCACCCTGGATCCGGCTGCTCGCGGCCCGGCAAAGAGCCAGATGATCAGTCCGAGCAGCGGGAGAATGAGGATCAACACCACCCAGATGACTTTCGACCCGTTGGACGCATTGCTTTGAACCGTCTGAATGATGGCCCAGACACAGGCGATCAGAATGATCAGCCCGAAGATTCCACCCACTTCAATTCTCATGATCCCCTCCCTGTGCCGCCAACGGGTTTCGACTGAACCGTTTCAGAAATGCCGCATCAGAAACGCGAGTGAGAAAAAAGTTCACCAAGCTGAACGTATACACTTCAATCAATCTTTTCAATCAATCTTTTCAATCAATCTTTTCAATCAATCTTGTGACGATGAGGAAATTCCTGTATCTTCCGCCCCCGGCGACGGTAGGTCAGGGAGAAATGACCTGGGTGGGCCAAGCATCTTGCCTGTCCGGCCCGGATTTCCGAGGAAGACAGGCCGGAATGGGTTTTGTCGCCGGGAAAAGCATACTTCAAGGCGTTGGTTGCCAGTTCGTTGGCGATCAGGCCGTAGGGAACGGCGATGCCCAGGCCGAGCTCGACGCCGTGCGCCTGCGCGACGCGGGAGATGTTCCGGCTTGGGGCCAGGGCAAGGCAGAGGTCGTTCAACAGGGTTTCGAGGTAGCCCTGAAAATCGATCCGGGACAGGTTTTCGTAGCGATAGAGTCGTTCGGGGACAAGGGCGATGGACTTGATCCCGCCGCCCAGATCCTGCAACACCGCGTTCGTGTCCGAATCCGCCCGGAGCATGTCCGTATGTCCGGGCGGTCGACATCGCGAAGAAAAGCGGACGGGACGGTCTTTTGCTCAGCCGGACTGAAGCGGTCGGCGTTGTCGGGAGCCTCCGCCCGTGGCTCCGGCTTCAATTCTTTGGAAAGCGGCTCCAATAATCAAACCAGGAGAGAGTTTTTTTGATCGCCTGGCGCAGTTCCCGCTCATAATCAGCCTTGGGCGGAAGCCGGGCCGTCCGCGCTTCGGATTCGTTTCGCCCTCCGGGATTCCACGCATTGTCGGCGACATGCCTGTTCGTTTCGTCGCGGCCCCGCGTTTGCTGTTCAAACATGGCCACTCCTTTGGTGCATGCGGGTTGGCGCCCTCATGGCGGATCGCGGAGCATGGCCCGTCCGCTCCAGAAGCTGCCCCGCCGTGTCCGACAGGGCCCGGCCGTCCTCGCTGGCCAGAAAATCGCGGATGGTCGCGAAGGAGTCAAAGGCCAAGGCCCCGTGAAAGGTTTTCGGCTCGGAAGACGGGAAGTGGTGGAGGGCCAAGGCCAGAATGAACCGTCCCACCGCGGTTTTATAGAGGGACAACTGAAGGCGCGTGTGAATGCTCGCGGTCATTCGCTGATCATCGACCGAGGCCACCAGGTCTCCGTTGAAGACCAGGTCCGGGTGGTTCATCCGTTTGAGTCTGATTTCCTGCATGGTTCGCTCCTGGCTTGTTGCACGTCGAGGTTTGCTCACACTCCTCACCACTTTTCAAAAAAAATGCCAACGACAAGCTCCTCGCAAAGACTTGGAATAGCTGACCATCATCCGATTTCCGAGAAACACGATCCGAATTGATTCTCATCAAGCAAGAATTATTCGTAACAAATGAAGAACCAAATACCTCTTTCACCAAAAATTGCGGCTGAAAAGTACAATTCCAGTTTCTTGAGAAAATGATGTTCGCGATACAAGAAATCTGTTGCCGCAATCCTGCACATTCAATTTTATCCTCGTATCTCAATGTGATGCCCACTCAGCATCTTTGGCGCCGATATTGATAGCCATCAGACATGGGTGCGTTCACCCGGCGGTGAAAGAACAGACGAATGGGACGTTTTCCAACCCTTATTTCGTGGGAACCAATCGGAACCGGCTGCTGGTGTTCTCTTGTGCACGGCCTGGTACGAAAACCTCGAATGCTTCCCAACCGGGAAGACGCTCATGAAACATGATCCGGACAAGGGGCGGCCCGCCTGATTGTCCGGTTGCACCAAAAAAACCGCCTCTCGATCGAGAGGCGGTTTTTTTGGTGCATTGCCGTTTTTACTTCAGCACGCATTTCATCAGGGAATTGGCCGGATTGTAGCACAGACAGTCCTCGCCCCTGCTCTTGTCGATGCTGATGTGTCCGAGATTAGGCAGTTCCACGGAATCTCCGTTTTCCAATGCCTTGACCGGAACGGAAAAAACAATGTCCAGATTTTTTTATCAGCGGCATCGCGCGTCTCCTTGTTGTTTGAGATCCCGGGCAATGTCGGCGCTCCAGGCGGAACATCGGTTCGTGTCCTCTCCCATTCCGTTTTCGAACAGGTCGTAAATATCCCGCACGGCTTTATCGGCATCGTCGCCCGTTGCCGCGACATCCACCTGTACGCCCGGCCCGAGAGCGAGAGACAGAACGTCCAGGATGCTCTTGGCATCCGCCGACTTCCGGGCACAACGCAGGGTGATGGCGCAATTGTAGGCCTGCGCCTTCCTGGCCAGGACCGCGGCCGGACGGGCATGCAAACCGTACTTGTTCTGGATGGAGACTTTCCTGACGATCATATATTCGCTTGCTCCTTTTTTGAGTATGCCGCGGCATCGGTCCGCGCCCCCCTTGGTCGGCGCTGATCAATACCGCGAACATGGCATGGAGCCAGAGCATTGTTCAAAAAGAATGCCACAAGCGGCCTCACCCAGCCTTTCGAATTTGCTGAGGATTTTTGCCTGGTTTGAACCGGCTGGCGTGTTTTTCATGCGATCCAAGAAATAATTCTCAAGAAACAAGAACAGGATGGATGCGCTGCTCCTCCCCTCAGGCCGGATCGGAGCGGATTCATTCCCTTTCGGCTGGTTCCGCGGAGAGGTGTGTCCCGCCGGTCATCGGTCTGGGAAAGCAGGGGTGCGTCGGAATAGTTGGAGGGCGTGACGACGGTGAGCTCCCGACCGTCAGGCTCGAGGTGCTTGGACGGCCTCATCGCGAAGGCGGGCGACGGTCTTTTCCAGAATCGTAGTGATCCGTTTGTGCCGATCTTGCCCCTCCCCGTTCTCTTTAGCCGCACTGCGCAGCATTGCGACATCGATGGGTTTTCCGAAGTGAACGATAATCTTGCTGGGCCGAGGCAGAAACCGTCCTGGCGGCAGGGCCTGTTCGGTCCCCTGGATGAACACGGGAATGACCGGAGGATCATATTCTCCCAGCAGCAGCCCGATACCTTGCCGGAAAGGCTGCAGGGTCCCGTCCGGAGAGCGATGTCCCTCGGGAAACCAAACCAAGGGGTGGCCCTGTTTCAGGACCAGCGCGCCGAAAGCCAGGCTGGAGGTCGGCCCTTTCTCCCGTTCGATGGGTATGATCTGGGCGATCCGGCTGAGGGTCCGGAGCACGGCGTTGCGGGCAACGACTCCCGACTCGCCTGCCCAGAAGCACCGCCGGGCCCGGGCATATCCGAGAACAACACCGATGGCGAACGGATCCAGATAACTGACGTGGTTTGGCAACAAGACAAACCGGCCGCTCCGGGGGACGTTTTCAAGGTTTCTCCCTTCCACGCGGAAGAGGATGCGCATGATACCGGACAGGAGGATATGGAACGGGGTGGCGATAACTAGGCGCGCCCATCCGCGCGGGTTGGCCAGTCGTTGTCGGTGTTCGGGAATGATCAGTTCCGGTTGCTCCAGAAAACGCCTTACTCCGCCTGAAGCCTCCTCCGCGTCGGACTCGGCGACCGTCTCCATCAAATCATGAACCGTGGCGATCCGCTGGAACTGGTCCTCATCCAGGCTGACCCCGACCACGTCCTCAATGGCCAGGGAGAGCTCGACCCAGCCCAGCGAATCCACGCCCAGATCATGTTCGATGCTGGATTCGGGAGAGAGCGGACCGTCCTTGTACCGACGGGCCAGCATGTCCCAGAGTTTCCGCACCCGGGCGTCTTCCAGCAAGGCCCGGTCCTCGCTGTTCATGGCGCTGGGGGGAACGGGACCGGAGCGCTGTTGCTCACGGCCTTTATCCCCTTTCTTGGCCGCCTCGTAGGCTTCTTTCAGCTGCTTGCGCTTCAGCTTTCCGAGCCGGGTCCGATCCAGAGGCGAATGCGTCAGCTCGATTTTGGATATCCGGTGATGCGACGGCAGCCCCGCTCCATGCCGGTCCAGAGCCTTGCGCACGATTTCGACCAACTCCCGTTCCGGGTGACTTCGCGAAACATCCTTGGCGGGCACGACCAGCGCGGCCAGTCGGCCTGCGTCCTCCAGCACGCCGATCTCGGCCGCCTCTGCGCACCCCGCATAGGCCTCCTCGATCTTTTCCGGATCGATGTTCTCAGCGCTTTCCAGAACGATCATCGTGGAAACCCGCCCCCGCGGATACACGTAGCCGTCCTCGTCGATTCGAGCCATGTCGCCGGTCCGGAACCAGCCGTCAGCAAAGCTCTCCGCGGTTTTCTCCGGCAAGTCGTCGTAACCGGAGAACACGCCGGGCCCCTTTGCCAGAAGCTCCCCCACCCCTTCCTGAGCTTTCCGGCCGTCCTCGTCTTCTGATTCCTTCTCGGGGAGAACGGACGGATCGATCCGCAATTCGACGCCCTTGACGGCCCGGCCCACGGATTCGTACCGGCCTTCATCAGGGTATCTCAGGGTGAGCAGGGGCGATGTTTCGGTCAGGCCGTAGCCCACGGCCACGGGCCAGCCCAGGGCCTCCAGATTGCGACCCAGTTCCGGGTCCAGCGGCGATCCCCCGGAAGCGAGCAGGCGCAGGCCGGGGCCGACTCGCTGATGGAGGGTCTTGAACAGCGCGCGGCCCGGCCGCCGTCCATGCCTGGCGCAAAGGCGACTAAAGGCAAGCAGGATGGAAAAGACGAGCGCGGACAATCGCCCGGAAGAGGCAACCCGGTCCTGAATTCCCTGGAAAATGGTGCTGTACAGCCTGGGAACCCCGAGGATGATGGTGGCTTGGCCCTCGCGCAGAGCCCGGGTGATTTCCTTGCCGACAAGGGCGCGGGGCAGAATAATGGGAATATTCAGAGCCAGCGGGGCCAGCATGCCGATGACCACGGGATAGACGTGGTGCAGGGGCAGCGGCAGCAGGAGCCGGTCGCCGTCCACGAGCAGCCCGGAATCCTGGATCATGCGTACCTGGGAAAGGATGTTTTGGTGCGACAGGGGCACGCCCTTGGGCGGCCCCGTGGTGCCCGAGGTGTAGAAGAGCACCGCGATGTCGTCCGCTTCGGGCCGAGCCGGCTTGTCGGGGGTGTCCGCCAGGAGGCGCTTCCAGCTTTGAGCCGTGGATGCCACCTCCTGTTCCAAATCCGTCTGATCTTCGGCGTCTTCCACATCCAGAAGATATGTCGGCGCATCCGGGGGAGGGTCGAGTTGCGCGAGGCGTCGGGCGATGCGTTTCGTGGTGAAAACCAGCCGCATCCGGCTGGCCTTGAACACATGGGTCAGGTTTTCGTCGCTTGCCTGGACGTCCACGGGGGTCATGACCGCGCCGATTCGGAGCACGGCCAGGGTGGCCACGATGAACCGCGCCGAGGCGGGAGCAAGCAGCAGCACTCGTTGTCCGGGCCCAACGCCTTGATCGCGCAACCCCTGGGCCAGCCGACCGGCCGCATCCCCAATGTCGTGAGCGGACCAAGTTTCGCTGGAGTCTCTGGTAAAACCGACCACCGCCGGAACATCGCCGGTCTGTTCCAGACATCCGGCCAGTTCGGCCAGGGAGTCTTCGAGTTTGCGGGATGGATTGCGTTGCATGGGATCAGGAAAAGTCGTTCGTGGATCGTTTCATGGCCGTTGATACCATGACAATCAAAAATGATGCCGAACCGAATCTCCTGCTGGAGGCCTTGTCAATACAGGATGTTGAAGAGCATCCGGGTTTCGTCGGAAGAACGTTTTCTCATGCGATAAGAACACATTCTTGCGAAACGGGAGCCGACTGGACTGCAAATGATCTCCCGGAGAGGACGCTCAGGGCGACCTGCCGGGGCGGGGAACGTTGTATTTCTTGAGCAGGCCGTAGAGCCTGGCTTGGCTGAGGCCGGAGTGCAGCACGGCCTTTTTGATGCTGTTGCCGGAGACCTGCATCAGATTGATCAGATAATCTTTTTCCGCTGTTTCCCGGATTCGGGCGCAGTATGCCTTCCAGTCAAGGTTGAAGTGCTCCGGCGAGGTTTTGTTCGGCTCAGGCGCTTTTCCGGGCGGAGGCGACGCTTCCGGCTGGGCACCGGTCGGCCTGGCCTTGAGAAACCGGACATGCAGTTCCCTGGGCAGATGCGCGGGATAAAGGACCCGTTCCAGGGGCGCGGAAGCCGCCAGAGCCTTCAGGGTGTTCACCAGTTCGCGCACGTTGCCCGGCCAGTCGTGCCGGGCGAAAAGATTCATCAATTCGGGCGAGGCGGCCTTGCCCGGCAGCCGTGAATGGCGGCAGACGGCCTCCAGGTGATGGCGGACCAGTTCGTCCAGGTCGTCGAGGCGATCCCGCAGCGGCGGGAGATGGATGGTCACGGTCCGCAGCCTGAACAGCAGGTCCTCGCGGAATTCCCCTTGTCGCGTCATCTCGTCCAGGTCGCGGTTGCTCGCGCAGACTAGGCGAAAGTTGCTGACCAGCTCGTGGCTTTGGCCCAGAGGGCGAAACGTTCTGCTTTCCAGGACCCGCAGAAAACTCTTCTGCAGCGCGGGCGGCAGCTCGCTGACCTCGTCCAGGAACAAGGTGCCCTTGTGGGCCCGCTGGATCAGCCCGGTCCTGTCCGTAAGCGCGCCGGTGAAGGCCCCCCGGCGATACCCGAACAGTTCGCTGCCCGCGATGGTCTCGGTCATGGCCGCGCAGTCCACGACTACCAATTCCTTGTCCCTGCGTGGACTGTTGGCGTGCAGGGCCCGGGCGAACAGTTCCTTGCCCGTTCCCGTCTCGCCCAGCAACAGGACCTCCGTCTCGCTTTTCGCGGCCTGGGCCATTTGTTCCAGGCAGCGCCGCAAGGCAGGACTGTTTCCGATGATCCCCTCGCGATGCACCGGCAGCGAGGCCAGCCTGGTCTTGCGGTATTCCAGGGCCCTGGTGCACGACAGCTTCATCTCCAACTGGGTGCTGGTCTTCTTGATGAAGTCCCAGGCCCCTTTGCCGATGGCCGTCTGTGCCAGCTCCGCCTCCAGGGAGCCGGTGATGACGATGATCTCCGGCGAGTCCGGCAGGCTTTTGAGGTCCGGAAGCACGTCCATGCCGTACCCGTCGGGCAGTTGCAGATCCAGAAAAATCAGGCTGAAGTCGCCGGACCGGGCCAGAGCGAACCCCTCGGCCAGGGTCGGCGCGTGGGAAACGCGATGTTCCTCGCCGGCCAGGACCTCGGCAAGGGCCACGCTGAACAACTGGTCGTCGTCGATGATCAAAATGTCGGCCATGGATGCTCTTTGCCTTGTTTGGTGACGGGTCGTTCAGTCCGCTTCCCGCGCGGCTCGCGCCGCCATGTCAGGCAGGGTGAAGGTGAAGGTCGATCCCTGGTTCGGCTCGCTTCGCGCCCAGATTCGTCCGCCGTGTTTCTCCACGAAATCCTTACACAGGATCAGTCCCAGCCCGGTGCCGTTTTCGCCTGTGGTTCCTTTTCGTGAGCTGACCTGATCCAGGACGAACAGTCTGGACATGACTTTCTGGTCCATGCCGATCCCCGTGTCCTGGACGGAAATCTGTACCGCGCCGTTATTTTGCCGCGCGGCGACCAGCACCGTGCCACCTGTTTCAGAATACTTGACGGCATTGGAAAGCAGGTTGCGCAGGACCGTGTTGAGCATCGACGTATCGGCAAACACGGCCAGATCATCCGGAACGACGTGAGTGAGCATGACGTTCTTGTGGTGTGCGACTCCCTGCATCAGATCGATGCACTCTTCGACCAGGTCGATCAATCTGTGGTCCTTTGGTGCGAAAACCGCCGCGCCTCGTTGCATCGCAGCCCATTCCAGGAGATTTTCCAACAGGGCGTAGAGGCTTTCCGCGGACTGCTTCATGTCCGTGCAGAGCCGTTGTATTCTGGTCGGCTCGAACCTGTGGTCGGATTGCGTGAGCAGCCGGATGAAGACGAGAAAGCCCATAAAAGGCGATCGAAGGTCATGGGCAATGATGGAAAAAAATTGGTCCTTCTCGGCGATGCTTTTTCGCAGTTGTTCATTCTTGCGGACGAGTTCCGCCTCGAATTGTTTGCGCTCGCTGATATCCCGCGCAAAACCCTGCACAATGCCGCCTGATTCCTGGGTCACCACTTTGGCGCTGACTTCCACGGGCGTACTGGTCCCATCCTTGCGGACCAGGTCTGTTTCAAAAACGACGCTTCCATTCTCCATCAGTTGCGCCATGCGTTGGGATTGGCGCCGTGCGGTTTCCGGTTGGACGATTGTTGCCAAGTTCGCGCCGACAAGCACTTCCCGGGCATGTCCGACCATGCGGCAGGCCGTTTCGTTGACGTCGAGTATCCTGCCCTGAAAATCGTGGATGAAAAGGGCGTCGTTGATGTTCTCCACGATGGTCCGGTACCGGTCCTCGCTCTCCCGCAACCGCATGTCCATGGCGTGCCGGTGCAGGGCCATCTCCAGACAGGCCGCCAGCTCACGCTCCGAGACCGGTTTGACCAGATAGCCGTAAGGGTTGCTGGCCTTGGCCTGCCGAAGGAGAGCATCCTCGGAATGGCTGGACAGGAAGACGACGGGTATCTCGGAGAAGGACCTGATCCGCCGGGCCGCGGTGACCCCGTCCATCTCTCCGGCCAGCCGGATATCCATGAGCATGAGATCCGGCTGTTCGGTCGTGGCCGCGGCCACGGCGTCCTCCCCCCGGGCCACGGGCCGCAGCGCGGTGTATCCCAGTTTGTCCAGCATGGTTTCCAGCGTTAATGCGAGGATGGCGTCGTCCTCGACCACGAGGATGCGTTGTCCGGGGTTCATGTTTTCCCTTCCCGGGCTTCAATGGTTATGGCGATCCTGGTTCCTTCCGAACGGTCCACCTCAATATGCCCGGAAAACTGGTGCGTGGCGATCATTCGAACCAGGCGCAGTCCGTAGGATTGCGCCGACAACGGATCGACGTCCGCGGGGATTCCCACGCCGTTGTCCACCACCTCCAGGGTACATCGTCCGTTCGCCGCGCGCATGGCCACCCTGATTTCACAGTCGCCTCCTCCATTCCGGGCTTCTCCTTCGGGAAAGGCGTACTTGAAGGCGTTGGTCACGAGTTCGTTGATGATCATCCCGCAGGAGATGGCCATGTCCAGCTCCAGGCTGACGCCCTGGGCATCGGCGATGAAGCGGATGTCGCCCCGGATGTCCAAGGACTGACGCAGTTCCTGTAGAAAGGTTTCCAGATAGTCCTGGCAGTCGATGCGGGCCAGATTGGCGCTGTGGTACAGTTTTTCGTGGACAAGGGCCATGGATTTGATCCGGCCCTCCAGATCCAGCAGGGCCGCGGCCCCGGCCGGATCGGTGACGTTTGATCGCTGCATAATCAGCAGGGCCGTGACCACGGCCAGGTTGTTCTTGACCCGGTGGTGCACCTCCCGCAGGAGCATCTCCTTTTCCGCGAGGGAATCCCGAAGCGCGTCGTCCGTGCGCAGGCGTGCGAGAAAATGGTGATGGATGCGCTGCCGGGCGAGCAACAGCCCCAACATTCCGAAAAGCCAGATCGGCCCGAAGGCGAAAACCATGGTCCGCCGCAGTTCCCGAAGGTTCCGGTCGGATTCTTCCCAGGGCACGGAAACACTGATCCCGCCCTGGATATCGCCGACCTTGTAGCCCTGTTCGGCATGGCACTTCAGACATCCTGTTTCCGTGAACATGGGGCGCATGAACCGCAGGAACAGCTCGTCGTCCATGCTTTCCAGGGAGACAACCTCGCTTTCTCCCTGTTCAAAAGCCAACAGGGCCTCTTTTTCCCATTCGTCCGGCACGTTTTCCGGCCGCAGCGGGCGCAGACCGGTGATGGTCCCGCGCAACCCGTACAGATCCTTGCCCAGTTCATGAACCTGCCGGGTCATGTAGGCCGGGTTGACCAGGGTCAGTTGCCGTCCCGAGGGCGTGGCGATGTCCCGGTCCGGAATATGGGACAGGTAAGGGTTGGGAGGCGTCTCGGGAGAAAGATGCACGTACAGGCCGCCCTTTTTGGCGGCCCATAGACGGTACAGCAGGTCCCTGGAGAAAGTATCCCGGGCGCTGGCCACGGCCACGTCGAAGGTCGTGGAATGGGCATGGCGATAGACCATCCCGGCCAGGATCACCAGGAGAATCGTCCAGAACACGGCCAGCAGCAAAAAAATCCTCTTCGGCATGGGCCGTTGTTCGCCGCGGAACGGATGTCCCGCAGTGACCGCGGGGTCGGTGGGCGACTTTGGATATGTGGTTGTTACGGGCATAAGCATGTGAGCCTTTGTCATGGCTCGGTCACGGTACCGTTGATCAGGAGGATAAATACAGGGTTGCCCCCATAGTCTGCTTTTGGTGAGATAGATTATGAAACAATGAAATGTAAAAGGACACGTACAAATTATCGATGTCGAGAACTATACCTGCGTTTTCGCCAATTCTCAATCAATGGCGTATGCCGTCCCAGGACGGTTGTATTCTTTGGAAGAAACATAATAGTTTTAAGAAATTTCGCCATATTCCTGAACAAATGCCTCGAAGTTGGCTAAAAGGTGCTTGCCATGTATCCGGAACACACCAAATGTACGCGGGGCAGGTTATTTATTTTAGCGTTTTCTCCGTAACCCATCCTGATCAGGATGGGGCGACGCGAACGCTGATATATCCACATGCGGCCGCCATTCCGGATATGGCCGGAGGAACAGGAATTCAGCTTGTGTTTTCTCATTGCCGCAAGCATGATACCTGACTCTTTTCAAGAGAAAGACGGCGTTCACGCAAGGCAATGATCCAGCAGCGAGATTCCCCCTGTTTGAAGAGCTGAAAGAATCATGGATTAAAGAGAGGAAGGGCGCAAAAAAACCGTATTCTCATCGGGGATTGATAATGCAGACAGCCAAACAGGTTCTCGATTCAGCAAAAAAGCATGAGGCGGACGGTCATGCCCATTATCAGCGGGAACAGCCTTCCCTGGGGCTGCAGACAAAGTTTCTGATCGGCACTTCCTTGATTCTCCTCGCTTTTTGTTTAGGAGGAGCTTTGCTCATTTACTTTTATGAACAGCGCCAGCTTATGGACAAGGCCTATGCCGAGTCGGAAATGGTCATGTCCGCGGTGGAAGCCACCAGGGCTTATGTTCGCGAGGAGCTGCGTCCCGTAATGCAGGAAGTTATGGGGTATGACTTTTTCCTGCGCGAGGCCATGTCCACCTCGTATGTGGCGAGAGCCTTCGCGGATCGTCTTTCACCGGCCCTGCCCGACATCGAGTATCGCCGCACCTCGATCAATGCCCGCAATCCGAAATATGAATCACGAGAATCCGAAGTGGAAATGATTGTCTATTTCCGGGAACATCCCGACGTTCTGGAGTGGCAGGGGTTAGTGGAGGTGGAAGGGCAGCCTGAATATCGCCGCTACAAGCCGGTCTACTTTGAACAGGAGTGCCTGCGCTGTCATGGCGATCCGAAACACGCACCGACGGAATTGATCGAGATCTACGGTTTTGCGGGAGGATTTGGACGCAGGGCCGGGGAACTGGCCGGAGTGATCTCCGTAGGCATACCCGTGGATGCGGCCCTGGGCCAGTTGAGGAGCAGGGCTGTTTCCGGGTTCCTGGTAATTTTCGCGACCCTGTTTTTCATCTTTGTCGCTCTGGGCGTCCTTTTCAATAAAATCGTCGTCTCCTCTCTTCGAGGCTTGTTGGTCTCCTTTCAGAAGTCTTCCGGCCATCAACAGGGCCGTCTCCAGGTCGAACCGCCTCGAGATGAGTTGAGTCTGCTGGGCGTCAGCTTCAACGCAATGCTGGAAGAGCTGCATGCTTCCAGAGAAAAAATGCAACTATGGAATACAACCCTCGAGCTGGAGGTGAACCGGATCAGGGAACAACTGGAAAAAGCCCAGGAACAGCTTGTTCATGCGGAAAAGATGGCCGCCTTGGGCCGCATGACCGAAAACGTAACCCATGCCATCAGAAATCCGCTGACGTCCGCGGGAGGTTTTGCCCGTCGCCTGGAAATGGTTGCCCAGAGTGAAGAAGAACGCCGTTATGCCGGGATTATTCTGGCCGAACTGCGCCGCCTGGAAAGAATGTTGAAGGAACTGCTCATCTATAGCCGCGAAAAAGCTCCTCTCGCGGCGAACCAATCCCTGGCCGAGGTGCTGCAAGGCGCCCTGGATCGCTATCAGCGACAAATCGATGAACGCGGGATTGAAATGCATGCGCGTATCTCTTCCGCGCTCCCCTTGATATCGATGGAAGTGGAGCAGATTGAGATTGTCGTGAACCAGCTGCTGGACAACGCCCTGGAGGCCCTGCCCGACGAGGGGCGGCTGAGCATCAGCGCGGAGGTTGTCGAAAAGGAGAAGCGTCGCTGGATAGAGCTGATTGTCGCGGACAACGGTCCGGGCGTGCCGGAGGCCATGACAGGCGTTCTCTTTGAGCCTTTCACCACGGCAAAAGATCTCGGCTCCGGCCTGGGACTGCCCATTTGCAAAAAAATCATCGAGGAGCATGGCGGATTCATCGAGGTTCACAGCTCGCCCGGACAAGGTGCCCGCTTTCACCTCTACTTTCCCGTGAATTAGTTTTCATCCGGTAACGGCCCATTTTCCTTTTGGCAGCGCCTGCCTGCCGTGTTCCTTGTAAAGTGGATACCATTGTCCAGACAAAAAAGGGCCGAGTTGATGGTGGAATCTGAATGATGAACACGTGGGGCCTTTTTTTACACCCGCGTATCCGCCCAGCAATCGCCCCACGCTTTCGGCATGGGTCGGACGGCAGCCGGGTGGATCGTCCATTGCCCCTCTTCAGGATGAGGAACGTGGGCGGCGATTTCTCGGTCGATGTTTTGAGAGTTTGATGCAGGTGTTTCTTTTCCAATGTCCGCGGCGGACAAAGCAATAGAGGACAAAGCAATAGAGGCGGGCAAAACAGGCTTGTCGAACCGGCCATCGCTGCCGCGGTAGCCACTGAAATGGGGCCGGGTTTCAACGGGAATCGTTTAGAGGAACAACGCAATTGACTCATATCAATCAGGTTGCCGCGCAGCTCGGCTTGACGGCGCGACAGGTTCAGGCCGTGGCGGATTTGCTCCGGGAAGGCTCCACCGAGGTGTTTATCGCCCGATACCGCAAGGAGGCCACGGGTTCCCTGGACGAGGTGGTCGTGCGCAAGGTGCGCGACGGGCTGGAGGCGTTGGCAGATATGGACAAGCGCCGGGCGGCCATGCTGGCCTCCCTGGAGGAACGGGAGCTGTTGTCCGATGCCTTGCGCACCGCCCTGGAAGGGGCCCGGTCCCTGGCCGAACTGGAGGACGTCTATCTTCCCCATCGGCCCAAGCGACGCACCCGGGCGATGATGGCCGCGGAGAAAGGGCTGGAGCCTCTGGCCGACCTGCTCATGGAACAGCGGGCCGCGGACCCGGTTGTTGCCGCGTCCTCCTTTGTTGATCCGCATAAGGGCGTGGAAACAGCGGAACAGGCCCTGGCCGGGGCCAGGGATATCCTGGCTGAGCGCATTTCCGAGGATGCCGGGGCCAGAGCCGCGATGCGCGCCCTGTTCACGACCAAGGCCCGGTTGCGGTCCCGTCCGGCCAGGGGCGCGGCCAAGATCGATCCGTCCGTTGCGGCCAAGTTCAGGGATTGGAACGACTGGGAGGAGCCCGCGGCAACCGCTCCCGGCCATCGGATTCTGGCCCTGTTCCGGGGCGAACGAGAGGCTGTTCTTTCCGTGGAGGTGCGTCCGGACGAGGCGTTGGCCGCGGCCGAGCTGGAACGCCGCTTCGTGCGCGGTGGGGGAGCGTGCGCGCAGCAGGTGCGCCTGGCTGTTCAGGACGGATACCGGCGACTGCTCGCGCCGTCCATGGAGACGGAACTGCGGGCGAACCTGAAAACCCGGGCTGACGCGGAGGCGATCGGCGTGTTTTCCGCGAACCTGCGCGAGCTGCTCCTGTCCCCGCCCCTGGGCCGCAAGCGGATCATGGCCCTGGACCCGGGATTTCGCACCGGGGCCAAGCTGGCCTGTCTGGACGAGCAGGGCGGGCTGCTGCATCACGAGACCGTTTTCGTGGTCGGGTCGGAACGGCAGGCAGCGGAATCAGCGCGGCGCATCCGGGAGTTGGTGGAGCGGTTCGCCGTCCAGGCCGTGGCCGTGGGCAACGGCACCGCCGGGCGGGAAACCGAGGCTTTTGTCCGCTCCCTGGGGTTGCAGGGCGTCTTCGTGGTCCTGGTCAACGAATCCGGGGCCTCGGTGTATTCCGGCTCGGACATCGCCCGGGAGGAATTTCCGGACCTGGACCTGACAGTACGTGGGGCCGTGTCCATCGGACGGCGGTTGATGGACCCCCTGGCAGAGCTGGTCAAGATCGATCCCAAGGCCATCGGCGTGGGCCAATATCAGCACGACGTGGACCAGGCGGCGTTGAAACGGGCCCTGGACGATACCGTCGTCAGTTGCGTCAACGCGGTGGGCGTGGAGCTGAACACGGCCAGCGCCGCCCTGTTGTCCTTTGTTTCCGGGCTGGGGCCGGCCCTGGCCAGGAACATCGTGGCCTGGAGAGATGAAAACGGGCCGTTCGGTTCCCGGCGGGATCTGCTCCGGGTGAAGCGGCTCGGGCCCAAGGCCTTTGAGCAGGCCGCCGGCTTCCTGCGCATCCGGGACGCGGACAATCCCCTGGACGCCTCGGGCATCCATCCCGAACGATACGGCCTGGTGGAGGGCATGGCACGGGACATGGGCGTCGGGGTGCGCGAACTGATGCGGGATGCCCGAATCAGGGCGGGGATTGATCCGTATCGCTATCTGTCCGAAGAGGCCGGGCTGCCCACGCTGACCGACATCCTGGCCGAACTGGATCGCCCCGGGCGGGACCCCCGGCCGATATTTGAACACTTTGCCTTTGCCGAGGGCATGCATCGTCCGGAAGACCTCTCCCCGGGCATGGTCCTGCCGGGCATCGTGACCAACGTGACCCGGTTCGGGGCCTTCGTGGACGTGGGCGTGCACCAGGACGGGCTGGTCCATGTCAGCCAGATGGCCGATCGCTTCGTCCGCGATCCCGCGGAAGTGGTCCGGACAGGCCAGCACGTCCGGGTCCGGGTTCTGGAAGTGGACCTGGAGCGCCGCCGGATTTCTCTTTCCCTGAAAGGGATGGTTCACGGGGGCTAAAAAAAGGCGGACACTTTTTAGCCGCCATAATCGCCCCAGGGGGACTGGACGGGGGTCAGGTCTTTTATAGCGTTTCCGGCAACCCCCTGTCATGGTTCCGTGAGCAACGCCAAACGGCTTGTGACAAAACCCCATGCAAACATCAAGAAAGCTCTGCTCTTCGCTGAGAGGGTTGTCTTGCGTGACGGTCCGAGCTGGCGTAATGAGCCCATCGGAGTGGTTCACGAAATGAGCCGTCAAACCATGGCAAGGAGCATCCGCCGCATGCGCATCGTGATCATTGGAGCCGGGGAGATCGGGTTTCACGTGGCCCAGCGCCTCTCGCAGGAGCACAAGGACGTGGTGGTCATCGACAAGAGCCCGGAGGCTCTCAGGCGGATCAGCGATCACCTGGACGTGCAGACCATTCTGGGTTCCGGGAGCAGCCCGGTGCTTCTGGAGCAGGCCGGGATCCAGCAGGCCAAGCTGTTGTTGGCGGTCACGGACAGCGATGAGACCAACCTCACGGCCTGCCTGTTCGCCCGGGCCCTGGCCCCGGAACTGACCAAGCTGGCCCGGATCCGCAACCAGGAGTACCTGCACTACAAGTCCACCCTGACCCGGGAAATCCTGAACATCGCCCACGTGATCAATCCGGATCAGGAAGTGGTCCTGGCCCTGGAACGGATGCTGGAGGTTCCCGGAGCCATGGAGGTCAATCCCTTTGCCGGGGGCCGGGTCAAACTGATCGGAGTCAAGGTCTGCCCGGACAGCCCGTTGATCGGCGTGCGGCTGATGGACATCCCGGACCGCTACCGGGACAACCGGTTCATCATCGCGGCCATCGTCCGCGACGAGAGACTGCTGATCCCCACCGGGCCGGACGCCTTGCGCAGGGAAGACGTGGTCTACTTCATCTGCGGCGGCGACCGGGTCGAACGCGTCCTGCCCCTGTTTTCCCCTTGCACGACAAAGATCCGCAACGCCATGATCGTCGGCGGAGGCAGCGTGGGGCTCTTGGCCGCCAAAGCCCTGGAACGCAAAGGCCTGTCCGTCAAGCTCATCGAACGCGACCCGCAACGCTGTGAAAAGCTGGCCGGGGAACTGGACAAGACCATCGTGCTCCACGGCGACGGCTCGGACGGGGATCTGCTTCAGGAGGAGGGCATCCGGGAAATCGACGCCTTCATCGCCCTGACCGGCGGCGAAGAGACCAACGTCCTGCTTTCCCTGCTGGCCAAACGGCTGGGCGCGGCCAAAACCATCACCAGGATCAACAAGTTCGCCTACATTCCCCTGGTCCGGGCCATCGGCCTGGAAAACGTGATCAGTCCCCGGATTTCCGCGGTCCACACCATTTTTCGCCATGTCCGCCGAGGCAAGGTCATTTCCTCGGTCTTCATCCGCGGCGAGGAGGCCGAGGCACTGGAAGCCGTGGCCCAGGAGAAGTCGCCCATCGTGCACAAGCCGATCAAGGATCTGCGGTTTCCCAAGGGCGCGCTGATCCTCTGCGTGATTCGCGGCGAAGAGGTGATCATTCCGGACGGGAACAGCGTGATCCGGCCCGGCGACAGAATCGTGATCCTCTCCATCCGGGCGAATATCTCCAAGGTGGAACGGGCATTGGCCGTCAAATTGGAATACATCTGAAATCGTGATCAGTGGCTTGTGTCCGGTGATTCGTCCGAAGCAAGCCACAAGCCGTCCGTCACGGGTCACTGCAAGGAAAACGCCATGCACTGGCGAGGCATCTTCTCCTACACCGGCGCGATCATCGCCGCCGTGGGTCTGCTCATGCTCCCGGCCCTGGGTTGTTCGTTGTATTACGGAGACGCGGGCGTCACGCCCCTGCTGTTCTCCATGGTCTCGGTCAGCCTCGGGGGGGTAGCCCTGTACCTGGTTTGGCGCAAGCACGCCCCGGAAACCGTGACCAGCCGGGAGGCCATGGCCGTGGTGGCCCTGTGCTGGATCAGCGCCGGGCTGGTCGGAGCCTTGCCCTTTTATCTCGGCGGAATGTTCGACACCTTCACGGACGCTTTTTTCGAGTCGGTCTCCGGCTTCACCACCACGGGCTCCTCGGTGCTTACGGACATCGAGGCCGTGGCTCCGGGGCTGCTGTTCTGGCGGAGCATGACCCAGTGGATCGGCGGCATGGGCATCATCGTGCTGTCCGTTGCCGTGCTGCCCATTCTCGGGGTGGGCGGCATGCATCTCTACCGGGCCGAATTTTCCGGGGGCAGGCAGGACCGGATCAAGCCCCGGGTCCGGGCCGCGGCCTTGTCCCTGTGGAAGGTCTACCTGCTGTTTTCCACCGTGCTGGTGGTTCTGCTGCTGCTGGGCGGGATGAATCTCTTTGACGCCCTGTGCCACATGTTCGCCACCATTGCCACGGGCGGTTACTCCACCAAGAACCTGTCCATGGGCCACTACCAGAGCGCCTATCTGCACCTGGTGGTCACG
This sequence comes from Desulfonatronum sp. SC1, assembly GCF_003046795.1. Classification (NCBI taxonomy): domain Bacteria; kingdom Pseudomonadati; phylum Thermodesulfobacteriota; class Desulfovibrionia; order Desulfovibrionales; family Desulfonatronaceae; genus Desulfonatronum; species Desulfonatronum sp. SC1. The sequence goes on from NZ_PZKN01000010.1 coordinate 41,036, forward strand.
GTGTTCATGTTCCTGGGCGCGATCAATTTCGCCCTGCATTACCAAGCTCTGCGCGGACGCCCCCTGGCCTTGTGGCGCAATTCCGAGGCCCGCTTCTTCACCCTGCTGGTCCTGGGCGCCATCGCCGTGATCGGCCTGACCCTTTGGGCGAACCGGACCTACGAAACCCTCGGCGAAGCCTTCCTGTACAGCGCCTTCAACCTGGTCTCCATCATCACCACCACCGGCTACGCCACCGCGGACTTCGCCCTCTGGCCGCCCCTGGCCGCGGCTCTTCTTTTCGCGGCCATGTTCATCGGCGGATGCGCCGGGTCCACCTCCGGAGGCGTGAAGTGCATGCGCGTCCTCTTGGCGGTCAAGCATATGTACAGGGAAAGCTTCCGGGTCATCCATCCCCAGGCCGTGGTCCAGGTCAAGATGAGCGGCAAGCCCGTGGAGGAAAGCGTGATCAGCGGCATCTGGGGGTTTCTGGGCCTGTTCGCGGCTCTGTATCTGGTGCTGTCCCTGTTGCTGGCCGCCATGGGCCTGGACCTGGTCACGGCCTTCAGCGCGGCCATCGCGGCCATGGGCAACATTGGCCCGGGCTTCGGCGGCGTGGGCCCGGCGCAGAACTTCGCCCACCTGCCCGCCGCCGCCAAATGGCTGCTCGCCTGGGGCATGCTCCTGGGACGGCTGGAACTCTACGCCGTGATCATCTTCCTGCTGCCGGCCTTTTGGAAGGCATAGCGATCAAAACCGGCGGGCGGCGGAATGCATGAAGGAGGTACTCCTTCACCCACGTTCTCCGTTTTCTCAGACGAGATGCCGCGTGACCTCTTGCGCTGGGACTTTGTTCGGCCCCTTGATCGTGCGATCCGTGTAGCCCAGGGGGATGACGGCCATGAATTCGCCCTCGGGCTCGCCCAGGAACCGGCGCACGTCCTCCTTGATCAGGAAGAGGATTCCCAGCCAGACCGAGCCCAGGCCCAGCGAAGTGGCCGCCAGGAGCAGGTTCTGCACCGCCGCGGCGGAGCTTTGGATTTCCATGGTCCGGAAGAAGTCGCGCGCTTCCGAAATGTCCAGCTTGAACAGCTTCTCGCCCCGGGCGATCAGGTTGCCGGTGTTCACCACGGCCACCACGATGGGCGCGCTGGTGATGCTCCGGGCCGCCATGCGCAGCAGGGAGGACGAAGGCTTGGGAAAGTCGGCGGCTCGTTCCGTGGTCAGCCGGGCCAGCTCCATCTTCTTGTCCCCGCGAAGCACGATGAAACGCCAGGATTGCTCGTTATGCGCCGAAGGTGCCTGGTTGGCAGCGGTCAAGACCGCGTGGACGGTTTCGTCGCCGACCTCCCGGTCCGTGAAGAGCCGGATGCTGCGGCGGGCCGCGATGGTACGCAGGGTTTCGTTGTCCAGCATGCAAGGAACCTCTCACTGCTTTGGGTCATTATGGTTCATGGGTGCGGAAACGATAGGCCGGGCGCGGACGCAAAGCAAGATTGGATCTTTTTTATCTTCCGGATTTGCCCGCTTCATGTTCAGCCTTGCATCCGGGAGTCGACGGATTGATCGCCTGATGCAATGAGCGCGCCTTTGCGCTTGATTTTTGGAACCACTCCTGGCTAGATCATCCCTTCAACGGATTATTCCGGGTTTCCGCCCTTTCAACCGCCCTCACAGGAGTCAGCGCCATGCATCTTGGAAAACAGATCAGACTGGAACGGATTCTGAATCGCGATACCCGGCGGGCCATCATCGTGCCTCTGGATCACGGCGTGACCGTGGGGCCGCTTTCCGGCCTGACCGACATGCGCCAAACACTGAGCCAAATCGCCACCGGCGGGGCCAATGCCGTGGTCATGCACAAGGGGTTGGTTCGGTGCGGGCACCGGGGCAGCGGGCCGGACATCGGTCTGATCATTCACCTCTCGGCCAGCACCTCCCTCTCCCCTTTCCCCAACGCCAAGACCCTGGTGGCCTCGGTGGAGGAAGCCCTGCGCCTGGGCGCGGACGGGGTTTCAGTACATGTCAATCTGGGCGACGAGAACGAGCGGGAAATGCTGGAGGACATGGGCCGGGTCAGCGCCGCCGCGGCTTCCTGGGGCATGCCCATGTTGGCCATGATGTACGCCAGGGGGCCAAAGGTGCCCAACGAGTATGACCCGGAAGTGGTGGCCCATTGCGCCAGGGTGGGCGTGGAGTTGGGCGCGGATCTGGTCAAGGTGCCGTATACAGGGGATATGGACAGCTTCCAGCGGGTGGTCGACGCCTGCTGCGTACCCGTGGTCATTGCCGGAGGGCCGAAGATGAACAGTGTTCGTGACGTGCTCCAGGTCGTTTCCGACTCCATCAAGGCTGGAGGGGCCGGACTGTCCATAGGCCGAAATATCTTTCAGGCAGAAAAACCGAAATCCCTGCTCAGAGCCATGCACGGCATCGTCCACGATGACCTGAGCGTGGACCAGGCCATGGAGGTGCTGGCCCGTGACGGTTGATCGCCCGAATCCGGATTTTGAATCCGGACAGCCCGGTCCGGACCTCCAGGTTGCAACGCCTGTCGGCAAACCCAGGGGCCGGTTGCGCAAGGCTTTTCTTTTTTTATTGGTCGTCCTGCTGCTTGTCGGCGGCGCGGCGGCCTGGGACGCTTACCGATTCCTGCATGTTCCGCCGGAGCAGCCGGGGGAAACCCGCCTGGTGGACATCGTCCCAGGCATGTCCATGGTTCGAATCAGCGGGCTCCTGGAGCGGGAAAACATCGTTTCCAGCGGGCAGCGGTTTCGCATCTACGCGCAACTCATGGGACTGGGCGCGTCGGTCCAGGCAGGCGAATTCGCGCTGAACACCGGCTGGACGCCTCGCCAGGTCCTGGACGTCCTGACCACCGGCCGGGTCCACCTGCACCGGTTGCGGATCCCCGAGGGCCTGACCTGGTGGCAGACCGGACGGATCGTGGAGGAATCCGGGTTGGCCAGCTTCGAAAACTTCGCCCAGGCCGTATCGGACCCGGAACTGCTGCGCCGATTCGACATCCCCGCTGACCACGCCGAAGGCTTCCTGTTCCCTGAAACCTATTTTCTTCCTCGGCCTCGAAACCAGGACGCCCGGCCCATCGTGGAAATGATGCTGGAGATGTTCCGAAGGGCCACGGATCAGCACCTCTGGCCAAAAGGCCGTCCCGACCCGGAAACGGTGCGGGACCTGGTAATTCTGGCCTCCTTGGTGGAAAAGGAAACCGGATTGGCCGAGGAACGCGAACGGGTGGCCGGGGTCTTTGCCAACCGGCTGCGCATCGGCATGCGCCTGCAGTGCGACCCCACGACCATCTACGGCCTGGGGCCGGACTTTTCCGGGCCGCTGCTCAGACGGCACCTGGACGACCCGGGCAACCCCTACAACACCTACATGCACGCGGGGCTGCCGCCGGGGCCCATCGCTTCTCCCGGCCTGGCCTCGCTGCGGGCCGCGCTCCAGCCCGAAGAACACAACCTGATCTACTTCGTTTCCAACAACGACGGCTCGCACACCTTCAGCCGCACCCTGGAGGAGCACAACCGGGCCGTGCGGCAGTTCCGCCGCGGCCAGGGCAGATAGCCGCGTCGCCGTCGCGACGCGCGTCAACGGGTTTTTTGATTGAACACTGACGATTATGCCACGGAGGGCCGATGTTTGCCGTAACCACCAACGCCGGTCGGATCGGCGGGGAATTGGACGTCTGCGGGACGCCTTCGGCTGGAGGAACCACGCCGGTCGTCTATGCCAACACCACGTCGCCGGCCCAGGGCAGGCCCAAGGCCCAAAAGCTGTTGGTCGCCGGGATGCCGGCCCTGCATCAAAACTCGTCCTGCGGGCCCAGCGCGGGGAACGAACAAGGGGTCGCCGGGGGAGTGGTGTCCGGGGAGGTCAAGGGGGCGGCGTCGTTCAGCACGGGCAGCGGCAAGGTGATGATCGAGGGCAGTCCGGCCGTGCGCCTGAACGACGCCGCGGTGCTCAACGGTGGCAATGGAGCAGGGCGGGTGTTGGAACCCAGTCAGGGCAAGGTGATGATCCTGTCCTGATCAGCGGCCCTGATCAGCGACCTTGGGCGCGTGAACTCCCAGCCTTGCAGCAACCCGAAACACCCGGCCAGCATCATGTCCCCGCCCGGGGCGAGGAACACGGCTCCGGTGTCCCGGAGCAGGGCGCGGCGGGGGCCGAGGACGTAGGTGGGGGCGAAGGCTCCGGCTTCCGGCGGCAGGTACAGGGTCAGGCAGCCGTGACCGTACTGGTCCATGACCTGTTGGTGGGTCAGCAGGCCGTGGCGGAACAGGTCCAGGTCGGCCAGGACGTCTTCCCGGCTCCGGTTGGAGTGCTGCTCGTAGACGCCGAGAATTTGGTCCTGGAAGAGCAGGAAGCCCAGGACGTGGCTGTTGCCCACGTTGACCACGCACACGCCTTGGGTGCGCTGGAGCTGCCGGACCTCGGGCTCGAAGAGCGCGCCGAGCACCGCGGCCGCGCCGGTGTCGGCCACCAGCCCGGCGCCAATGCGGGCTTTCAGGGTGCGCAGGCGGGTCAGCTGCGCGGGCGGGTCGGCAAAGACCAGGGCCTCGGGCCGTCCCTGGGCCTGGAGCAGGAAGTCGCGCCAAAGCTGGAACCTTCCGACGCGATTGCTGGAATCCGGGTGGTAGCCGTGATCCTGGGCCGCGGCCAGGATCAGGTCCGGGTAGTCCAGTCCGGCGGCGGCAAGGAAGGTCCGCCAGAATCCCGGATCAAAGTCCGCCAGATGCAGCGGGACGTGGCCGGGCGGGCAGGTTTCGGCCAGGTTCACGCCCAGGGCCCGGACCCGATCCGGATTGTCCCCCAGGGAAAAAGCCGCCTCCGGATGGGAGGCCAGGGGCAGGCCCTGCTCCAGATGGGCCTTGGCGGTCCGGAAAAAGCCGCCGCCCATGTTGTCCCCGTAGAGCCAGACGGCCCGCCGGGCCGCGGTCAGGGCCGCGAGCCGCTCGGCAATCACCCGGGCCGGGGAAGGCAGCACGAACTTGGGGCAGTTTTCCGGCTGCTCGCCGGGGATGTGCAACAGCACGTCCTGGGTCCCGCTGCCGATGTCCAGGCACAGAACGGAACGCGGCCCCTCTTCAAACTCCCGGGCCGCGCTTTCCTCTCGGTTCCCCTCTTCCGGGTTCTGACCTCTGACCTTTGACCTCTGATCTCTGTCTTTCACCTCACCCATTGTTCAGCACCAACCCCTCGTCGCCCACATCGATGCGGATCTTCTGGCCGTCCAGAATCTTGCCGGAGATGATCGCCTTGGCCAGCGGGGTTTCCAGGCGGGCCTGGAGATAGCGCCGTAAGGGTCGGGCCCCGTAGATCGGGTCGTAAGCCTCCCGGGCAATGAATTCCCGGGCCTGGTCGGCCATCTCCAGCTCGATCTTGCGGTCCGCCAAGCGTCCGCGCAGCCCCTGGAGCAGCAGGTCGATGATCTGCTTGATCTGTTCCAGCAACAGCGGCTTGAACAGGACCACCTCGTCCACCCGGTTCAGGAACTCGGGCCGGAAGTGGGAGCGCAACGTGCCCATGACCTGTTCCCGGGTGCCGGGCCGTAGCTCGCCCTCGGGGGTGATGCCTTCCAGCAGGTACTGGGAGCCCAGGTTGGAAGTCATGATGATGATCGTGTTCTTGAAATCCACGGTTCGACCCTGGCTGTCGGTCAACCGGCCGTCGTCCAGGATCTGGAGCAGGGCGTTGAACACGTCCTGGTGGGCCTTTTCCACCTCGTCGAAGAGGATAACGCTGTAAGGCTTGCGACGCACGGCCTCCGTGAGCTGCCCGCCCTCGTCGTAGCCGATGTAGCCGGGGGGCGCGCCGATCAGTCGGGCCACGGTGTGCTTTTCCATGTACTCGGACATGTCCAGGCGGACCATGTTTTCCTCGGTGTCGAACAGGGCCTGGGCCAGGGTCTTGCACAGCTCGGTCTTGCCCACGCCGGTGGGGCCGAGGAAGATGAACGATCCGATGGGCCGGTTGGGATCCTTCAGCCCGGCCCGTGCGCGTAGCACTGCGTCGGCCACGGCCGTGACCGCCTCGTCCTGGCCCACCACCCGCTCGTGCAGGGTGTCGCCCAGACGGAGCAGCTTTTCCCGTTCCCCTTCCAGAAGCCGCGAAACCGGGATCCCGGTCCAGCGGGAGACGATCTCGGCCACGTCGTCCGGGCCGACCTCTTCCTTGACCATCCGCGCCCCGCCGGATTCGGCGGTCATCTTGTCGTCCTGGGCGGAAAGCATCTTTTCCAGTTGGGCCAGCTTGCCGTAGCGCAGCTCGGCCACCCTGTTCAGATCATAGGCCCGTTCGGCTTCCTCGATTTCCAGGCGGACCTTTTCAATCTCCTCCTTGACGTTGCGCAACTCGTCGATGGTCTGCTTTTCCTTTTCCCACTGGGCCAGGAGCGTGCCCTGGGCTTCCTTGAGGTCGGCCAGTTCCTTCTCCAGTTTTTCCAGGCGGTCCCGTGAACTATCGTCCGTCTCACGCTTCAGGGCTTCCCGCTCGATCTCCAACTGGAGCACCTTGCGGTTGATCTCGTCCAGTTCCGAGGGCAGAGAGTCGATTTCCGTGCGCAGCATGGCCCCGGCCTCGTCGATCAGGTCAATGGCCTTGTCCGGAAGCTGGCGGTCCGTGATGTAGCGGTGGGAAAGCACCGCGGCCTCGACAATGGCGCTGTCGTTGATCCGCACCCCGTGATGCACCTCGAAGCGTTCCCGCAGGCCCCGCAGGATGGAGATGGTGTCCTCCACGCCGGGCTCGTTCACCAGCACGGGCTGGAAACGACGCTCCAGGGCCGGGTCCTTTTCGATGTGCTTACGGTATTCGTCCAGGGTGGTGGCCCCGATGCAGTGCAGTTCGCCCCGGGCCAGCATGGGCTTGAGCAGGTTGCCGGCGTCCATGGCCCCCTCGGCCTTGCCAGCGCCGACAATGGTGTGGATTTCGTCGATGAAGAGCAGAATCCGGCCCTCGGACTGCTGGATATCCTTGAGCACGGCCTTGAGCCGTTCCTCGAATTCACCCCGGTACTTGGCTCCGGCAATCAGTGCGCCCATGTCCAGGGAGAAGACGGTCTTGCCCTTGAGGCCCTCGGGCACGTCCTGCTTCAGGATGCGCTGGGCCAGGCCCTCCACGATGGCCGTCTTGCCCACCCCCGCCTCGCCCACCAGGACAGGGTTGTTCTTTGTCCGCCGGGACAGCACCCGGATGCAGCGGCGAATTTCCTGATCCCGACCGATGACCGGGTCCAGCTTGCCCTTGCGGGCCTCCTCCACCAGATCGCGACCGTACTTTTGCAGAGCCTCGTAGGTGTCTTCCGGGTTGGCCGAGGTGACCCGCTGGTTGCCGCGGACTTCGGTGAGCACGGCCAGGATGCGGTCCGGGGTCAGGCCGAACTGTTTGTTCACCCGCCCGGCGGCCGTGGAGGAGGGCTCCTCCAGGATGGCCAGCAGGACGTGCTCCACGCTGACGTATTCGTCCTGCATCTTTTTGGCCATTTGCTGAGCCTTGAGCAAAACGCCGTTCAGACGCGGGGTCACCACCACTTGACCGGGCTGGGCCCCGGGGCCGCTGATTTTGGGCAGCTTGCCGATCTCGCTTTCCAGGGCTTGCATGTAATTCTGCGGCTTGACTCCGGCTCGATCCAGTAAGCGGGGCGCCAGGCCGTTCTCCTGGCTGACCAGGGCCAGGAGCAGATGCTCCACGTCGATTTGCTGATGCCCGAAACGAATGGCCGCGGCCTGGGCCTCGGCCAGGGCTTCCTGGGATTTCTGGGTGAATTTGTTCATGTCCATATGCGGTTCCTCCTTGGAGGTGGAATGGTGCGATGGGAGTTATGGGACGTATGAGAATGATGGGGGCATGGGAGTTACAGCAAACGCCGCAGGTCGCGGACTTGCAACTCCAGGTCTTCGATGCGTTCCAGGAGGTCGATGATGATGGTTCCGGCCAAGGCGGGCAGTTCGAAGTCGGTGCAGATTCGCTCCAGCTTGCTAACCTTGTACACGTCCCGGGGATGGAACAGGTAGCAGTCTTCCTGGGTCCTGTTCGGGCAGAGCCAGCCCAACTCGACCAGCTCGCCCAGTCTGGTCGGGTGGATTCCGGTCAGTTCGATGAACCGGGACCAGATCACCAGTTCCGACGTCGCGGGCAGTTCCTCAGTCAGTATTTTGATGCTCAGTGCCATGGATTATTGCTCCCTGTGAATTGATCAGCCGTCATGCCGGGGCTGAAACGTGGACGTCCGGGCCAGTTGTTCCCACAATTCGCGCTCCTGGTCGGTGGGCTTTTCCGGGACCGCGATCATCACGCGGATCAGCTGATCGCCCTGCTGGTCGCCCTTGCCCAGGCCCTTGCCGCGCAGGCGCAGCTTCCTGCCGCTGCCGGTCCCGGCCGGGATGTTCATTTCCACGGCTCCGGCCAGGGTTGGAACCCGGACTTTGGTTCCCAAAGCCGCTTCCCAGGGCGTCAGGGGCAGATCGTAGATGATGGAGTTGCCCTCCAACTTGAATTTGGGGTGCGGGGCGACCCTGATCTTCAGGTACAGATCCCCGCTGGGACCACCGCGCATGCCGGGCGAGCCCTGCCCGGCCAGCCGGATACGGGATCCGTTCTTGATCCCGGCCGGGATGTTCACCTGCAGGGACTTGGTTTCCATGCGCGGCATTCCGTCCGGGCCCATCACCTGCTCCTGAAAGGAAATGGTCCGGCTGCCCCCGGTAAAGGCGTCTTCCAGGGGCAGTTCCATGCCCACCTCCACGTCCCGGCCCTTGGTCTGCCGGGGACCGAATCCTCCGGAACCGAAGGGGTCGCCTTGGTAGCTTTGTTCTCCGCGAAACTGGCCGCCGAAGATGGTCTCGAAAAAGTCGCTGAACCCGCCGAAGCCGCCTTCGAATTGCGGACCGCCAGAAGGGCCACCGGACGAATACGAACGGAATCGGCTGGAATCAAAGCCCGGAGGCGGTTGAAAATTCTGGCCGTGCTGCCAGTTCGGGCCCAGGGAGTCGTACAGCTTCCGCTTCTCCGGGTCCTTGAGCACTTCGTAGGCCTCGTTGATTTCCTTGAACTTCTTCTCCGCTTCGGGGTTGTCCGGATTCAGATCCGGGTGGTACTTCCGGGCCATCTTCTTGAATGCCTTGGAAAGCTCGTCCTGGGACGCGGTCTTGGATACGTCCAGGAGTTGGTAATAGTCTTTGAAGGAAACGCTCATGGTCGATTATTCTCCTTGCGCAAGATCAACGTGGCAAGATGTGGAAATGAATGCCCAAGATAGGGAGGAAACACTGGCTGTCAAGTTTTTGACTTGAAATGGATCAGGCGACACTCTGGACATTGCATGGAAAGAGCATACCTGATGCGCTGCACGAGGAAAAGCGGGCGAAAGGAACAAAGCGCCTTGCGGTCTCTGGCAGGTTCGGCTAGAGATGCCGGATTCAACTTCGGAGGAAACCGAATCGTTATGTTCATCAGATGTCTGCTGGTCCTTATCGGGCTGCTCGTCATACCGTCCACCGCTTGGGCCTGGGGGCCGCTGACCCACATCTACGTGGCCAGCGAACTGTTCGCCTACGCCTCGATCATCCCATCCGCCATATTTGGGCTGTTGACGAAATATCGTCAAGACTTTTTATACGGCAACCTGATGGCGGACATGATTCTGGGCAAGAGCTACCTGCCCGAGGACAAGAGCCCGCACAGCTGGACCACGGGAATGCGGTTTCTGGATCAGGCCCAAAACGACTCGGAAAAGGCCTTTGCCTACGGCTATCTCTGTCACTTGGCCGCCGACACCGTGGCCCACGGGATTCTGGTGGAGGAACAGCAGGAACAGTCCCATGCCTGGCTGGAGATGCAGGCCGACGCCATGATTCACCGTGCCTACTGGTTGCAGTCCGTGAGCTTCAGCCGGGCCGTGCAGCGGCGCAACGACCGTTTCCTGGAAAGCTCCCTGGACAGCTATATCTTTTCGTTCAAGACCAATAGAAAAATCTACAAAAGCCTCGTCTTCCTCTCCCTGCTCAACGTCCGCCGCAAAATTCGAGTGGACAAGGAGTACATCCACGAACTTCACGACCATTCCCTGGCCCGGATGATCAGCCTGCTTCGAGACGGCGAAAAATCTCTGGTGCTCCAGGAAAACCCCATGGCCGTCAAACACTGATCGGCGGTCCCTTTCCCTTTTTCCGGCCTTCCGAAAAGCCCGCGCTCCACATGGGGCGGATGATCAGCGATGAGCTCCGCCCGGTCTCGGGTACCATTTTCGCGTGCGCATAGCGCACCGTCTCTCCCACCTGTCCTTCTCTACGGACCGGTCTTCCCCCTCGCCACCCTGGCTTCAATGATGGCTTCAAAATCACGCACCGTGCGGTCGGGCATGGTTGCCTCCATATCTTTATGAGCTATTGGGCGTGACTTGTCTTCTCATTGCTCCACGTGTTACGCGTGTGGCACGTATTTACGTGACAAAAGGAGGTTGCTGATGAAACAGAATATTACGCTGGCCCTGGAAAAGGATTTGTTGTCTGAATTGAAAGTCCTCGCCGCCCGGAAATCCATGTCCATCAGCGGGATGCTCAGCAGCCAACTCAGGGAAATCGTGGAGCAGGAAAAGCAATACGAGCAGTGCAAAAACAGGGCGCTGGCCTCCCTGCGCCAAGGCTACCACTTTGGCGGACGTCCCGCTTCAAGGGAAGAGCTCCATGCCCGGTAAGCGGTTCCTAGATACCAACATCCTGATCTACGCCCACGATCTGGACGCGGGACGGCGTCATGACGTGGCCGCCTCGCTTGTAGCGGAACTTTGGGAAACCGGGCAGGGTGTGCTCAGCATCCAGGTTTTGCAGGAGTTCTATGTCAACATCACCCGGAAAATCCCACAGCCCTTGACGCCCTCCATTGCCCGCGGGCTCATTGAAAATTATTGCGCCTGGGAGGTCATGACACCGGAAGTCCAGGACGTGCTCCGCGCATCCGAGGTCCAAGAAAGAAACAGCCTCTCGTTCTGGGATGCCATGATCATCGTTTCCGCTTCCAAGGCCGGAGCCGATATCGTCATCAGCGAAGATCTCAATGCCGGGCAATGCATTGAAGGAGTGCTCGTCCGCAATCCCTTCGTCAGCCAAAACAAGACATGATCGCCCCGTAACCCAGCCAAGGGCGCATTTGGCTGGGTTACAGGGCGATTCGGCGTGCATTCGATCTTCAGCTTTGCACCCCCGGCCTCGCCCCCAGGCACTGCTCCATGACGTGGAGCGCGGTTCAGGTGGGGCATTCCTGGCCGCAACAGCCTTCCAGAAAACCGCTGTACATGTAGAAGACACGCTGTTCCCGGGCCAGACGGGCCGGGTCCAGGTCGGGGGCCGGATGTTCGGCCAGGAGATTTTGCAGTTCCTCCCAGGAGGGGATGGCGACGAAACCGTCGGCCAGAACCTTGCCGCTGGCGGCGCTCAGGAGCTTGGCGTCCTTGCTGTCCGTGACAATGACCAGGGGAGCCGGGCCGTCAGGCAACAGCCTGGCTGCGTACATCGCCTCCCGGGTGTAGGTCTCCGGGGTGCCGGAGCAGAAGAGCAGGGCGAGAGCCGGGCGGCCTTGCCCGTCGCGAACCAGGATGTCCACATTGCGGGAGAAGGGTTTGTCGTCCACGTGGAACTGAATGGCAACGCGCGGGGAAAGGTTGTCCTTGGGGTAGCCTTTTTCCTCCACCAGTAGCCGGGCCAAGCCCTGGCGCAGATCCTCGTAGGTAGTCATTTCCAGGTTTTCGCCGGTCAAGTAGTCCTGAATGCTTTGATCAAGGCTGACTTCGTGCACGGAGTGCTCCTTGTACAGGTTTGGATCAAAATGGGTTTTCTCGGGGTTTCCCCGTGGTTTCCTCGGTTCCGCCGGGCGGAACGGTCGTTTCGGCTTGAAGCGAGCCGCCCTGGCCGGACAATAAATGAAAAAACGACTGGACGAACCGACCTGAAACCACGTCCACCAGGGGGAATCTCACCCGGGGGCGCTTGCAGAAGTCGCCGGTCAGGGCCAGGAACAGCCCTTGAGAAAGCTGTTCGGTGCGGGATTGCAGCGCCTTCAGAAAGACCTCGTTCTCCGGCACGGAGGGCAGGCCGTCCAGGCGGCAGGCCAGGGGGCGCGACGGATAGACCAGACAGCGGCCTTCGCTCAGCAACGGGCAAAACAAGCCGACCTCGGCGAACCGTGGCGGCAGGTCTTCCTCCCGTGTCTCCCGGCGCAAGGCCCGAATGGAGCGGGTGGTTTCCACGGAGCGCTCAATGGCCGCCAAACGGTCAGCGCTGCGCAACTTGCGGTTCAGGTGGTGGGTCAGGTAGGCGGCTTCGATCAGACTGACCTCCAGGTGCCGGGTGCAGCAGCGGATATGGTCCAGGCCGCAAAATTCCGGATTCGGAACCTGCCTTTCAACCCGCTGGTTCGCTTCGCTCAGCAGCAGTTCGTGGTCCGTGAAGAACGGACCCAGGTCTACAAGTGTCTTCCACTCCAGGGAGGGTTCCCGGATGGTCAGCCGGCCTTCCTTCTTGCCGATCTTGCGCACCAGCCACCATTGATCGAAATTGGCCGGCTGGGAGCGCAGCTTCTTGAGCTTCTGCTTGACCAGCTTGCTGCCCAGCCCCCGCCGCAGGAGATAGGCCGAGATGACCGTTCCGGTCCGCCCGATGCCGTGACGGCAATGAACGTAGACCTTCTTGCCCAGGTAGATGGCCTCGTCCAGCCAGGCCAGGGCTTCTTCCAGGGCTTGGAGTTGGGGCGTTTCCTCGTCTTCCACCGGGAGGTAGTGGACCTCAAAGCCCTGGCTGGATTCGATGTCGTGCAGGTCGCAGTACTCGGCGCAGAGGTTCAGAATGGCGTCCACACCCTCGGTCCGGAGATGGTCCAGGTGGTCGTAGGACATGGGAGCCGGTCCGGTGGCCAGGTTTGGGGTGACCCAGTAGACGGGATATGTTCCTGTGTCGCTCATGATTGCTCCTCGGCCGGACGCCATTTGCCCTGCATTTCCTCGGCCAGACGCAACGCATGTTCGCGGCTTTCCAGGGCCATGTCCAGCAGCGGGGTGCGGCCCAGGAGATATCCCAGGACGTTCAGCCGCAGTTCGGTACGCAGTTTGTCCTGGCGGGCGCACTTGGCCTCCAACAGGTCTTCCCGGATCCGAACCTGGAAGTCGAAGGATTGGAGCACGGTCTGGATCATCTCCAGGCGCCAGCTTTTTTTTTCGTCGATCCCACCTCCGCCCTTGAACCGGAACTGAATGTAGTTCTCCTCGGCCCGTTCACCGGCCAGGCAGTCCAGCACGGCGAAGTGATATCCGAAACGCAGCAGCAGATGGGCGTAGTGGCTGGCCAGCAGGGCATAGCTGCTCAGGAGGGAGGACTTGAGGCTGAAGATGCCCCCGCTGACTTGGTCGAAGCGCTCCCAGTCCAGATGCAGCAGTCCCTCGGACCAGGCAACGTCTTTGTCCGTCAGGCCGGCCCATACGGCCAGCATCGGCCCGCTACGAACGTGCTCCATGGTCAGGGCGCGCTCGTTTTCGGCCCCGGCGCGAAGCCCGTCGCCCAGGTCCAGGACGTGCATGACGATGGGGATATCGCTCTCCAACGGCTTGGCCCGCCGCATGCCCCGGCCCTTGATGTCCATCAGGGAGAACATTTCCCGTGTACCGTGCTCGTGGACGAGGCGGACCACGTCGTGCACGCTTTGGCAATGATCCGGGGAGAAGGTATCGGCCTCCGGATCGGTCAGGTTCAGGGACGCGATCAGCTTGAGCAGCGGAGTCATTCGCCGCTGGAAGGGCGTGGGCGGTTTGGCCCGCTGCCTTTGTTGCCATTGAAGCAATTCCTGGAGCTCGCCGTCGTAGACCACGCCGCGGTGGGCGTCCATGGTCACCAGGCGGTCCTGTTCCAGGGCCGCGGCCCCGCTTCCGATGCCCACGATCACCGGCAGGCCGAATTCCCGGGCCACGGAGGCGAAATGGCTGGCCTTGCCGCCCTGCTCGGCGATCACGCCGGCTGCCTTGTGAACGATCTGGACCAGGGAGGGCGGGATGCCCGGAGCAAGGACCACGGCCCCCTGGGGCACGGCGTCCAGGTCCGCTTCCGAAGTGATGCGGTGTATCCGGCCCGAAGCGACCCCGATGCTGGCCGGAGTGCCCACGTCCAGGATCGAGGCCACGTGGTCCGAGGGCTGGGGGGTGGCGCGGTCCGCCTCGTCCATGCTTTCCGACGGAACGCTGCCGTTGTCTTCCCCTGGGGCTGTGACGTGGATCGGACGGGATTGAAGGATCATCAGATTGCCGGCATGGTCCTGGGCCCATTCGATGTCCTGGGGGCGGCCGAAGGCCTGCTCCAGTTCCAAGCCCCACCGGGCCAGGGTCGTGGCGGAGGCGTCGTCCAGGCAGAGTTCGTCGCGCAAGGTGGGCAGGGGGCGATCGTCCTGTTCCGGGGCGGCCTGTTTGGCCAGAAAATGGGTGGGGTCCCGGCGGGAGACCAAAAAAGTGTCCGGCACCGCGCTGCCGTCCACCAAGCGGCTGCCAGCTCCGGTTACGGCGGAGATCACTAGGCAGGCGCCTTTGCACAGATCCAGCGGGTCGCGGCTGTAGACCACCCCGCTGGTTTTGGCTTCGATCATCGGCAGGACCAGCGCGGCCATGGCCGTCTGGGCGTCGCTCAGGCCGTAGTGCAGGCGATAGGTCAGGGCCTTGGAAGTGAACTTTCCGGCCAGGACGTCCTTATAGGCGGACCAGAAATCCCGACGGGAGACGTTGAGTCGCGTGGCGTACTGCCCGGCGAAGGAGGCGTCGCCGTCCTCGGCCAGAGCGCTGCTGCGCACGGCGAACAACGGCTCCGCGGCCTGTCGGTCGGCGGTGTTTCCGGGTTCATCCTTGGCCATGGCTTCGAGCTGGCCCAGGGACGCGTCGACCTCCTCGGCCATGTCGTCGGGAACAACACCCTCAAGAATGGCTTTCCGGATCAGGGCCGCCGTACGTTCCAAGCGCTCGGGCCGCCGGAAGTCCAGGGTCAGGAGCTTCTTGCGCACCATCTCCCGCAGTCCGTTGGCCTGCAGAAAACGCTGGTAGGCGTTGGTGGTGATGACCAGGGCCGGGGGCACCGGGATTTCAGTCCGAGCAATGATTTGGGTCAGCCCTTGGGCCTTGCCGCCCATGACTTCGCGGGCGCTCTCCGTAGCGGAGCCTTTTTCGAGGTGCAGCACGTATGGCCTTTCCGGTCGCCAGTGTTCCTGGCCGAGCAAGGCCTCGATCTCTCCGCGGATGCGCCCGCAAGCCGGGGCAAGGGCCGGGTAGCCGTCCGGAGCCATGCGTTGGAGCCGGTCCGCCAAGCGGTCCATGGAGTCCAGGAGGTGACGCGCCAGCAGTTCCACCCGGGACCAGTCCACCAGGATCGGTTCCCGGCCGATCTCTTCCAGCCGGGTGATGGCTTTCAGGCAAAGCTTGTCTTCATGCAGCAGCTCCCGAAACAGGCCGAACTGGCGGCGAACCGCCTCATCCGGGGTGAAGACCCGTTCGGCCCAGCGCTTGATGGATGCAAGAGCCATGGCGTTTTCCCTTTCGTCATCCCTTGGCCAGAATTTCGGCGGTCTTCTCTTCCAGTTCGTCGATGTCGATGGGTTTGACGCAGTATTCGTCCGCTCCCAGCTGCAAGGCCTCTTTGGCCGTTTCCAGAGTGGGGTAGCCGGTGAGCATCATCACCCGGATTCTTGGGTTGATTTTTTTCAGTTCTTCCAGGACTTCCACGCCGCTCATCTTCTTCAGCTTGATGTCCAGAATGGCCATGTCCACCGGGTGTTTGCGGGCATACTCGAAGGCCGGTTCCTCGTCGCTGAACACGTGGACCTGATGGCCCTTGCGGGTCAGAATGCGGCGCAGCATCATGCCCACGTCCAGGACGTCGTCCAAAACCAGAATATCGGCCATCACGCCTCCTTTTTGGGAATTTCAATGCATTCGTCCGGGGGGAGTTCGTTGCCTTCCAGCGGCAGTTCCACGAAAAAAACCGTTCCCGGTCCGGGTTTTTTGGAGCAGGCAGGGGAAACGTCCACATACTCGCTGGGTACCGGGCTGATGGCGCTGATGCGTCCGCCATGGTCCTTGATGATGCCGAAAGTCACGGATAGCCCCAGCCCTGTTCCCTTGTCCACGGGTTTGGTGGTGAAAAAAGGCTCGAATATTTTGTCCAGGTCGTCTTCGGCCACTCCGCCTCCGGTATCGGCCACGGCTACCACCAGCCGACGTCGATGGGCGCAGAGTTTGGAGGTGACGGAAATGCAACCGTCATCGCCGATGGCATCCGCGGCGTTGTTGTACAGGTTGATCCAGACCTGCTTCAGTCGCTCCTTGTCCCCGGAAATGGGCGGAATCCTGTCATCCAGGTGCAGGTTGATGATGATCCGGTTCTGTCGAAAGATATGCTCCACCAGCTCGGCCACTTCCCGCAGCGAGTCGTTGATATCCATGGGCAGGGCGGCTTGTTCCGTGGTCCGAGAGAAGCTGAGGAGGTCGGCCACGATCTTGCGGCAGACCTGGGCCTGTTTCTCGATGATCCCAATGTCCTGGGCCACTGGGTCGTCCGCGGGAAAGTCCTTGAGCAGCAATTGGGAATAACCGAGGATGATGCTCAGCGGGGTGTTGATTTCGTGGGCCACTCCTCCGGCCAGTCGTCCCAGATCCTCCATCTTCTGGGAATGGATCAGTTTTTCCTGATACTGCTTGACCACCGTGATGTCCCGGGCCGTGGTAAGCAGCCCGATGATTCTGTCGTTCTCCACCACCGGAACCTTGACCACGTGATGCCACTTCTTGCCTTTGCCTCCTCGGGTCATGATTTCCTTGGACAAGGGGCGACTGGTGAGCAGGATCTGCATGTCCTCATGGTAATTGCGATCCGCCTGCTCGTCGCTGTAAATGTCGAAATCCGTGCCGTCGATGATTTCTTCCTCCTCCCGGCCCACGTGCCGACAAAAGGCCTTGTTCACGGCCAGATAGGCCAGTTCTTCGTCCTGGAGGGCGACCAGGTCCGGGGTAACGTCCAAGATGGTGTTCAAGAGCTGCTTTTGTCGGGCCAGGTTGCGCTCGGAACGGCGCAGTTCCTCGATATGGTTCTTCAAGGTAAGAGCCATGAAGTCGAAGGATTCGGCCAGGCTCTGGATCTCGTCACCAGAGTTGCGGCGGTAGACCGGACAGTTCCGGCAGTCGTCGAGTTTTTCCGGAAAGCTGCCCGCGGAGCAGTCCGGACAGAAGGTTCCGGCGAGGTACCAGCAGCGGCGCAGGCGGTCCTCGTGGGCCGGGCAGCGTTTTTCCTTACAGTTCATGATTTCCCAGCAGTTCCTGTCCGGGGCGGGGCTGATCTGAACGTCCAGGTTGCTTTTGACGACCTGTTCCGCGGAGTGGCGCAAAGCATTGATCCGTCTGGTCACGGTGCGGGCAAAGAAGGTGCTGCCGATCAGGGCTAAAAGGGTCGCCCCGGCGGTGGCGGCCAGGTTGATCCACATTAGACGGTCGATGGCCGTCTTGATGGTGGAGTGGGACAGGGCGATGCGCACCGTTCCTAGCCGGGTGCTCCCAACCATCACCGGAGCGGCGAAGTCATACAGCCGTTCTCGTCCGGTATCCAAAAAGCGCATTCCAAAGGGTTGATGATCCTCTACCTGGTTGACCTGGAGCAGGGCCACGGGGAATCCGTCGCGAAAGGTGTGGGCCATGACCTGGCCGTGGCGGTCCACGATGAAGGCATAGACCAAGTCCTTGCGGTCGCCCTGGTCCACCATCTCGGTCACCAGGTTGGTCAGCCGGAGGAAGTTCATGGACAGGATGGATTCCGCGGAGCGGGCCGAAAGGTTCACGGAGAGCACCTCGCCCCGGAGCAAGGCTTCTCGGAGCACGGCCCGGGAACTGACCGCGTAGTTGATGGCCCCAAGTAGCAGGCCGAAGCAGACGATGATCAGGGCCAGTCCGAGATTGATCTTGGTCTGGAAGGAAAGGCGGGAAAGGTACTGGAGAGCGGCGCGCATAGCTGAGTGTTGGAAAAGTCCTTTGTTGGCGGCTATTCCAATCCGGCCCGGCGGACCAGATCGCGCACGGCGTCGAGATCCTCGGGGCTGGCGGGAAGAATGGCGCGCATGGCCGCGCTTTCCAGGATCAAGCGGTGTTCCGGATTGGAGATGTCCAGGGCGAACATGGCCTCCTTGACATCCCGGATCACTTCCTCGGCTAATCCGGCCCGTGCCGCGAAGCTCCAGCCTGGATAGCGCGGCGTGCGGGCCAGAATTTTGATCTGACCCAGATCGATTTTGTCTTCCAACAATTCCAGCGCACCCTCGCGCACCGTGCCCACGTCGTAGCGCCCGGCATAGACGCCGAGGATTACGCTTTCCTGTTTGCCGCCCGGCCCGGGAGCAAAGACGATCTCCGCGAAGTCCTCGGGTTGGATGCCGTTGTCGATGAAGTGGCCCAGACCGAACAGGTAGCCTCCGGCGGAAAATTGATCCACGGCGATCCAGCGCTTGCCGCGACAGTCCGCCAGAGTGCGGATGTCTGGATTGTCCGCGCGGACGATGATCAGACCCCCGAAGGCCGCTTCGCCGCTGGGCTCCACGATCTTGGCGAAGACCTTGGCCCCTGAGCTTTCCGCGGTCAGAGCGTAAACAAAGGGATTGGCGTAGGAAATGTCGATCTTGCCCTGGGCGACCATGAGCATGTGCTCATGGAAGGTTTCCGGAAAGATCTGTTGGATGTTCAATCCCGTGGTTTCAGACAGATACTGGACCAGGCGGTGGTGGCGCTCGAAGGAGACGGTATGTGAGAACTGGGGTAGGTAGGCATAGGTGATCACCGGCTGGCGCTCTCCGGATGTCTGTTCTTCTCGTAGGGTCATGTCTACTTTGACCGGGGCCGGTTGATCGCCGCATGCTGCCAGGAAAAAAAGAAACAACAAAGAGAGCAGTATCTTCAGGTGATGTCTGGGCGTCATGAGACCTCCGGTGGAACGTGACCGCTGTGACACTGGATATTGGGACCGGAAGGACGGTTGCGAGAGCACCTCCGGGAAGTGATCACCCCGGCAATCCCTTGTGCTTGTCCACATCCGCCCAGGTAATCATTTTTTCGTCTTCCTGGCCGGGGCGGCGCAGCTTGGGCGCGTCGTCGCCATGGAACAGGGGCAGCCAGGGCTTGAGCTTGGCAAAGCAGATCCGGACCAGAATGTACATGGGGATGAACACGGCCGGATAGCCCACCACATCGGGCAGCAGGGGGATGGGGTAGGCCAGTTCGAATTCAATGGCCTCGAACCGTGTGTGCATCCAGGCCAGGGCAAAGGGCACGGGCCAGACCGAAGCCGCACTCTGGGAAATGGTGGCGAAAAAGTACTTGCCCCAGGCTTCATTGGCCATTTTGTTGCAGGCCCGGTAGCTTTCCTTATCCTTGTGGATGATGGCCTTGACGGACAGGTTGTGCAGGCGGATGGATTCCTGCTCCAATTTCTTGAGATGTGTGCGGTTGATGCGCCCGACCCCGAGGGAAGTGAGTTCGCCGATCAAGGTACACCAGAGGGACAAGAGAAACGTTCCGAAGAAAAAACCGCTGACCGGATTGGAGATGAGGCGAAAGGTGGAGATGAGGAACATATCCAGCCATTGGTATATGGAAGTGTATATTTCGTGAAATTCTTGCATACAGGAATACATATCCCAGATTGAAGAGAAAAAAAAGGCTGGCGGTCGCCGCCAGCCTTTTTCTCAAGAAGGTTATCGATCTAGCCGAAGAACATGGTCATGATGTTCTTGCCCAGGAAACCGCGGGCCATGAAGTCCAGGCCGACGTAGAAGGCCAGGATGATGAAGACGCGTTTCAGCCATTTGTCCGGGATATACTGAGAGGTATACGGACCGACCATGGAGCCGACGACAATGCCCACCAACTGGGTGCCGATGAGCGGCCAGTGGACCAGAACGCCCTGCTGCAAATAGCTCAGAATACTGGTGATCATTCCGATGAGCACGGCCAGGGCCGAGGTGCCCGCGGAAAGGTACATGGGCAGGCCGGTGACACTGGTCAGGAAGGGCACGAGCATGAACCCGCCGCCCACGCCCAAAAAGGCGGCGATGGCCGCGATAATGAAGCCGCCGAAAATCGGGAAGAGCGGATTGAAGGAAAACTCGACGCCATAGAAAGTGAAAGCGATTTTGCCGAGAGAAAACTTGGTCATCTTAACGCCCAGTTCGCTGGTGTCCACTTTCTCGCCGGATCGTTTCTTTTTCATCGTGGATTCAAAAGCGTCCGCGGCCTGCTTGGCCTTTTTTTTGCCGGCCGCGCCGCGCGGCGTGGTTTCGTACAGCATGTAGCAGCCCAGGAACAAGACGAAGATTCCGAAGTACCCGACATAGTCACGGAAGGATATTTTACCGGCGGTCAGCAAGGGAATCAGATAGCTGCCCGCTATCGAACCGATGGCCAGGGCCGCGGCCACCGGCAACACGAGCCGACCCATCTTGTAGTAGTTGATGGAGGAGATGAGAGCACTGGTTCCGACCATGAACTGGTTGGAAACGCGAATGGAGTCCGTGACGGCCCGGTTGATGGTCGGGGCGGACTGTCGGAAGGTTCCGGCATAGTTGCCCAGACCGTACACCGTAATATGTCCGACGCCGGCCATGATGCCGCCGAAAGCGCCGACGGTGGAGAATATCCAGCCGACCCAGATGGCCCAGAAGAAGGCCAGGATCAGATTGATCTGCGGCCCGCCGGGAATGCCGAGGTAGCCAAGCGGCGCTTCCGGGTTGATTTCGCCCCGTTCCGTGCCCTTGGGAGCAGCGTCAATGGCCTCCTGGAGGTTGGCCACCTGTGCCCAGCCCGATTCGGATGCTATCATGATCGTCCCAAATGTCAGCAGTAACGCTGCAATCAAAAATGTTTTTCTGTGCATTCCACACCCTCCCCTGCATGTTACACTGTTTACGAAAACCTGCATATTGCCCTGCCTCGCCTTACTGCCTGGGCAATGATCGATGCTTCTGGAGAAGCAACCCGACTGCAGGAGCCTCGGTCTTTTTGAAGGAAACCTCCGCGGCTGGCAAAAACTCCAAGGCATGCGCCGTACATCCGCTTACACAGGCTGGCTTCAAGCCTTGATCCAGTCGATCCATGCACAAATCGCACTTGAAGGCCTTTTTCGTATCTTTGTTCAGGGCCGGGACATTCCAGGGACAGGCTTGGATGCAGGCCTTGCACCCGACGCAGAGATTTGTTTGAACATGAACAATACCGTCCCGTCCTCGCCTGGTCATGGCCCCGGTGGGGCAGGACAGGATGCACCAAGCCGGGTCGCAATGAAAGCAAGGGATGAACATGTTCATGATTTTGGGCAGCCCTTTCTTCATGACCGGTCCGGCGCTGACCATCTTGCCGAACCGAACCCCGGGCGGCAGCTCGTTCTTGGCCTGGCAGTGAATCTCGCAGGCCCTGCAGTCGATGCAGCGGCTCTGGTTGGTTTTGATGAAATATTTGCTCACGAGGACACCTCCTGCAAAGGGTTAAGAGTCTTTTACGATAATCCGCGACAAAACTGCCGCAAAAATGTGGCATCAGGGATTTGGGCTCCAAGGTGGACGCCGAAGGCGACGTAGGCCAATGTGCGCATCAGGTTGTCCTACCGTCAGGAGGGGTTGAGGGCGAAACAGGCGTTGCGGTTCTGGACGGTTCGTCCACGGCCATCGACGATGGCGTACTGATCCTCGTAGGCGAAGGGGCCACCGGAAATGACGCAGCAGGCCAGCCGAAGGTCATGGGGCAGAAGCACATGGAGCGGCACATGTAGGGTGGTGTTGAAGCACGTTCCTTGAATGATAAATACGCAAAAAATGGGCGTATCAAAACTTTTACGCAACTAAAAAAGAGAACCGTCATGTTTCAAGATGTGGCGATATTCGTTTCTTGTTTACGAGACCAAATTCACTAAATGGCATCAATGTGTGATTTTTTTGTGAATGGTTGTCACTACAGTAAAACGTCATGATTTCATCATCAAGACGTCCAAAATATGGCCCACAAAACACACGGAAAAACACGGAAAAGTTTGAATGCAAGGTCGTCTCGTCCGCTGTTTCCGTGAAAATTTCGCTGTAGCGTAACTTGAATGCGAATAATACTAACTCGTTAATAATCTAAAAAGTTTGTTGTTTTTGAAGTAAGCAGTGTTAAGCATATTTTGGAAATCGGTGTCAAGGGATGTTCGTTTTGTGAAAAAAATACTTTGATGTGTTTTGAGAAACCATATTGCGTTGGCGAGTCAACTTGTGATATTATAAATATGTACTTAAATACTACGAATTATTTTTTTGATTTATTGTCCATTGTTACGTCGCACCGTTCCAGGTGCAGTGGCTCATGGGATTACAAAAATAGTCAGGGGGAACGAATGGCCAAGGAAAAAGTTTTCAGTGTCTGCGGGATGTGCACGGTGCGCTGTCCCATCCAGGTGGACGTGGAGGACGGCGAGTGTACGTACATCCAGGGTAACCCTCATGCGCCGGGCTTGCAGGGAGCCTTGTGCGCACGGGGCGGAGCGGGGCTTGCCTTGCTCAACGACGCAGAGCGACCGCAGTTTCCAATGATCCGTCAAGGCGAACGAGGCGAGGGCAAATGGAAGAGGGTGACTTGGGACGAGGCCCTGGATTATGTCGCGGAGAAAATCAAGACCGTGACGGACGTTCACGGCGGGAAGGGCGTGCTCTGGAGCGATCGGGGCGGCCCGTTCATTGATCTGCACCAAGCCTTTATGCGCGGCTTGGGCTCCCCCAACTACTGCAACCACGACTCAGCCTGCGCCCGCAATGTCCAGCACGCGGCCCAATCCGTGTTCGGCTTCGGCCGCAAGGCCATGGTCTACGACTACAAGAACGCCAAGCATATCGTGCTGCAAACCCGGAATCTGTTCGAGGCCATCAATGTTAAGGAGGTCAATGATACCCTGGACGCCCTGGGCAAAGGCTGCAAGCTGACCGTCATCGATATCCGGGCCACTGTTACCGCCAGCAAGGCCACCCGGTTTTTCATGGTTCGGCCCGGAACGGACTATGCGTTCAACCTGGCGGTTATCCACGAGATATTGAACAAGCAGCTCTTCGACGCGGAGTACGCTTCCCGCTTCATCCAGGATATGGACGCACTCCAAGCCTTCACCGCCCAGTACACTCCGGAATGGGCGGAGACCGAAACCGGGGTGTCGGCCAAGGAACTCCGGACGTTCGTTGAAGAACTGGCCACGGCCAGCCCCTCCGTGATCTGGCATCCTGGCTGGATGAACGCCCGCTACTCCGACTCCTTCTACATGTCCCGCACAGCCTACATTATCAACGCGTTGTTGGGCTCCATCGGGGCCAAGGGTGGGCTGCCCATCGCCGCAACGCCCAAGGACGTCGGCCGCAAAGGCTTGAAAAAGTTGGTCGATTTTTATCCCAAGCCGGAAGACAAACGCGCGGACGGCGTAGGCTGGAAGTATCCCCACTTTGACGCCGGGCCGGGATTGCTGCATCTGGCCTTCAAAGCCATCGAGACCGAAGAGCCCTATCCGGTCAAGGCGTATATCGCCTACCGGCATGACCCGCTGATGGCCTATCCGGACCCGGAGGCCTTGAAGAAGGTCTTCGACAAGCTGGATCTGATGGTTTCCGTGACCTTCAGTTGGTCGGACACGGCTTGGTACTCGGACGTGGTCCTGCCGCTGTCCACGTATCTGGAGCGGGAAAGCATCCTGGCGGGAAAAGGCGGCCTGAAGCCGTCCATGTTTATCCGTAACCGCGCCGTTCCCCCGCGCTTTGAAACCAGGGCGGATTGGGAGATTCTGGGCGGGCTGGCCAAGCGATTGGGCATGGACAAGCTGGCCTTTGATTCCATTGAGGACATCTGGGCTTACCAGTTGGATGGAACCGGTGTGAAAATCGAAGATTTCCAAGCCAAGGGCTCGGTTTCCCTGACCGACACGCCCAAGTACTTCACCCCGGACGAGTACGCGTTTAAGACGCCGTCCAAGATGATCGAAATCATCAACCAGAAATGGGAAAAGCAGGGCCTGCCCTCGCTCAAACCCTACGTCAGCCCGGATAAGCCCGGAGAAGGCCAGTTCAGGATTACGTTCGGGCGTTGCGGCGTGCATACCCAGGGCCATACCGTGAACAACACGATTCTGGCTGGTCAGATGTCGGAGAACGTGCTCTGGATGAACAATGAGACGGCCAAGGCCATGGGTATCGCCGACGGCCAGACCGTGGAAGTCGCGGCCAACGGGTATGCTGGAAAGATCAAGACATTCCTGACCGATTTCATTCACCCCGAAGCCGTGTTCATGATTCACGGGTTCGGGCATACTCTCCCGGTGGAAAGCCGAGCCAGAGGCAAGGGCGTGGCGGACCACATGCTCATGCCCGGAGGTATCGAGAAATGGGACCTGGCCGGCGGGGCCATTGCCATGCAGGAGCACTTCGTCACGGTGCGCAAAGTCTGATCAACGTCGACGCGTATACTCGAGTGAATCAAGAACGGCGGCTTACATCCAGTAGGCCGCCGTTTTGTTTTTCAAGTTGCTCTAAAACGAGAGGCGGAGTCGCTTGGCAAAATCTCGGCGAACGCGCCGCCACTGGCGGGTGTTGCTTTTCCGGCAGAATATCCTAATGATTATACCTGGGACTTGAACGAATAGGGCGTATATCCCGACGTCCTTGCAACCTTTGATGCAAAGCGAGGAACCCATGACATCCTATTACGACCCGCAGGATTTGGCGCGTTTTTCTGAAATCGGCAAAGACGCGCCGGAACTGGCCGCGAAGTTTTTCGAGTACTACGGTGCCGTCATGGCCGAGGGAGAACTTACGGCTCGGGAAAAGAGCCTGATTGCTCTGGCCGTGGCCCATGCCGTGCAGTGCCCCTACTGCATCGACGCCTATGCCAAGGAATGCCTGGAGCAGGGCTCGAACACGGCGGAGATGACCGAAGCCGTGCATGTGGCGGCGGCGATCCGCGGGGGCGCGTCTCTCGTTCATGGATTACAGATGCGCAATGTCGTGGATAAGCTTTCCTTGTAGGCATGTCGGATGATTTTGACATGACGTTGGAACCGCAAGATCCTGCCATGCAGGAAACCCAACCAGCACCTTGCCCTTCCGCCTGTGTCGGTTTTGCCCAGACCTTGGCCCAGTACGGGCTGCGCCTGGTGCGTGAGCAGACTCATACACTGCAGATCAACACTGGGCTGCTGTGCAACCAGTCCTGTCGACACTGCCACCTGGAGGCCGGGCCGTCCCGCAAAGAGGTCATGGACCGGAAAACCATGGACCAGGTCGCGGACTACGCGGCCCGAGGCGGGTTCCAGACGGCCGACGTGACCGGTGGCGCGCCGGAAATGGTTCCGGGAATCGATCATCTCCTGACTCGTCTGGCCGCGGCAGTGCCAAGGGTCATGCTCCGCTCCAACCTCACCGCCATCACGGACTCGGACCGGGAGCACCTCGGACTGCTCTGTCGCGACTTGAAGATCGTTCTCGTCTGTTCGCTTCCGGCGACCCATGCCTCCCAGACCGACGCCCAGCGCGGCAGCGGGGTCATGGATTGCAGCGTAAGCGCCCTGCAGTGGCTGAACACCCTGGGCTACGGACAGCCCGGAACCGGGCTGGAGCTCAACCTGGTTTCCAACCCGGCCGGGGCGTTCATGCCGCCGGACCAGGGTCGGACAGAGGAGCGTTTTCGCCGGGATCTGCAACGCAAGTGGGGTATCGTCTTCAACAGCCTGTACACCTTTGCCAATGTACCTTTGGGCCGGTTTCGGACATGGCTCGAGGCTTCAGGCAACTATGAACAGTACGTGGCTCGCCTGACTGAGGCCTTCAATCCCGAGGCTGTGACCGGCCTGATGTGTCGGAATCTGGTTTCCGTGGATTGGAGCGGGGAACTGCACGACTGCGATTTTCATCTGGCCAAGGGCATTCTCCTGGGCGGGATGCGACAGCACGTCACAAAAATGCACAGCCCCCCTATTCCCGGCGCGTCCATTGCCACGGCCGAGCATTGCTATGCCTGTACCGCGGGTTCCGGGTTCACCTGAGGGGGGAGCATCGCGGCAACGTAGAGGCGGCCGGTCGGTCGCTTGCACACAGCAGACCTGGTTTGAAGCACAAAACAATCGCGGTAACCAAAATGCAATCAAAATCCGTTCAGAAAATCGCACTCGTACTGGCCCTGTCCGCCCTGGTTGGGGCGTTTTTTCTCTTTGACCTGGGGCAGTATTTTTCCCTCGACTACATCAAGGATTCCCAGCAACGGTTTCAGTCCCTGTACACTGAAAAGACCGTCACGGTGATCGCCGTGTACATGGGCGTCTATATTCTGGTCACTTCCCTGTCTCTGCCCGGGGCCGTCATCATGACCCTGGTCGGGGGAGCCTTGTTCGGCCTGGCGGTGGGAACGGTGGTGGTTTCCTTTGCCAGCACCATCGGGGCCACGCTGGCCTGCTTCGTTTCCCGGTTCGTTCTTCAGGATTGGGTCCAGCGCCGGTTCGGGCAACGTCTTGTTGCGGTCAACCAAGGCATTGAGCGGGAAGGGGCTTTTTATCTGTTCACGTTGCGCCTGGTTCCCCTTTTCCCGTTTTGGATGATCAACCTGGTCATGGGATTGACCCGGATGAAGCTGCGCACTTTCTTCTGGGTCTCCCAGGTGGGCATGCTCCCCGGCACCCTTGTCTACGTCAACGCCGGCCGGGAACTGGGGCGGATCGATTCATTAGGTGGTATCCTCTCTCCGGGTTTGATTTTTTCTTTTGTCCTGCTGGGTATCTTCCCATTGGCCACGAAAAAGATCATGGTCTGGTATCGTTTAAGACAGAACAAGCTTTATCCAGACGTTCCTGAATAAGGTAAATCATGGCATCAGAATGGTTAAGTTAATAGCTTTCTACCTGCCGCAATACCATGTTATCCCAGAAAATAATTCCTGGTGGGGAGATGGTTTTACTGAGTGGGACAATGTAAAAAGTGCGAAGCCTTTTTTCAGTGGGCATGATCAGCCGAAGATCCCCGCCAAGGTCATCGGCTACTACGATTTAACAAGTGAAGATTTTTTGTTGTTTCAGCATAATATGGCGTTAAATTCTGGGATATATGGATTTTGTTATTATTACTATAATTTTGATGGACACACTCTTTTGGAAAAACCGCTTCAGATCGTTCATCATAATAAGAAAATACGAAATAAATTCTGCTTGTGCTGGGCCAATGAAAGTTGGACAAGGGCCTGGTACGGTCAAAACAAAGAAGTTTTGATCAAGCAAAATTATTCCGAAGATAATGCTGTCCAAATTTTTTATTCATTGATTAAATATTTCAAAGATTCTCGATATATAAAGATTGAAGGAAAACCTGTTTTTGTCGTGTACAACCCTGACGATATCACAGATGCGAAAATGTATAGCCATGTTTGGAGATATCTTGCAAAGAAGCATGGTTTTACAGGCTTGTATCTGATGTGTGTGGAGTCTTTGGTGTATAATATACACCCTGAATTGTATGGATTTGATGCTTCTATTGAGTTTGCTCCGGACTGGACAGTTTCTTGTCTTGAAAAAAAGCTTGAAACAGGATTTCGGATTTACGATTACAAGCAAACCGCCATAAATATGATGATGAAGCCCGAACCTGGTTATATCCGCTTTAAAGGCGCTTTCCCTGGCTGGGACAATACACCTAGGTATAAGAATTCTGGAATTTGTTTTGATAATTTTTCTCTTGGAACATTCAAGTACTTTATTGAAAATCGTATCTCTGAGACAAAGAAAAATTTTTCTTCTGATTATCAATATGTCTTTGTTAATGCATGGAATGAATGGGGTGAGGGCTGTTATTTGGAGCCGGATGTCAAATATGGATTTTCTAAGTTGAATATAATAAAAAATCTAACGAGAGACCACTTTTTATAGTTTTGGATACATGCCATGCCACAATACGACTATGACATCGCCGTGATAGGTGCCGGAGCAGCTGGATTGACCGTGGCTGCGGGAGCGGCTCAGGCCGGGGCCAAGACGCTTTTGGTGGAG
This sequence comes from Desulfonatronum sp. SC1, assembly GCF_003046795.1. NCBI lineage: Bacteria > Pseudomonadati > Thermodesulfobacteriota > Desulfovibrionia > Desulfovibrionales > Desulfonatronaceae > Desulfonatronum > Desulfonatronum sp. SC1. Next base: position 69,118 of record NZ_PZKN01000010.1, read on the forward strand.
AAAGAATCGGTTCTAGGCGGGGACTGCCTTCATTATGGTTGCGTGCCCAGCAAGACGTTGATCAAATCGGCCCACATATATCACCAGATGAAGCAGGCGGCCCGTTACGGCTTACCCGAAGTCGCGGTCCCGGCTGTGGATTTTAGCCGGGTCCGGGAGCGCATCCAACGGGTCATCGCCACCATCCAGCCGCACGATTCCCCGGAGCGGTTCTGCAAGCTGGGGGCGGAGGTGGCATTCGGTCGGGCCGAGTTCCTGGACGAGCACCAGGCCCGAATCACGACCAACGCTGGAGAGGTTCGTAAGGTTTCGGCCAAAAGCTGGGTCGTGGCCACGGGCTCCACCTCGGCCGTGCCCAGGCTGGAAGGGCTGGACAGTACGCCTTACCTGACGAACCGGGAGATTTTTTCCCTGGACTCCCTGCCGTCCTCCCTGATGATTATCGGCGGCGGGCCCATTGCCGTGGAGATGGCTCAGGCCTTCGCCCGGCTGGGCTCCCTGGTGCATGTGATCCAGCGCAGTACGCAAATCCTCTCTCGCGAGGATGCGGACATGGCTGGTTTGGTTCAGAGTATTCTGGAGCGTGAAGGGGTGACGTTCCATCTCGGCACGGAACTGCTCCGCGTTAGGGACCTTGGACAGGAGCGGGAGGTGGACTTCAAGACCCAGGACGGGAGCGAGACGTCGGTGAAGGCTACTGTCCTGCTGGTGGCCTTGGGCCGTAGCGCTACGACGCGTGGCCTTGGTTTGAAGAACGCCGGGGTGGAGGTCGGTAGCAAGGGCATCCCGGTGGACGTCCGGTTGCGCACCTCCCAGAAGCACATCTATGCCTGCGGCGACGTGACCGGGGCGTACCAGTTCACCCACGCCGCAGGATACGAGGGCGGGGTGGTGGTGACCAACGCCGTGTTTCACCTACCGCGCAAGGCGGACTATACCTGGATGCCGGCCTGCACCTACACGGACCCGGAGTTTGCCAGCCTGGGACTGAACGAGAAGCAAGCTCAAAAACAGGGGCTGGATTATACGGTCTGGACCGAGGAGTTTGCCGAAAACGACCGCAGCCTGGCCGAAGAGGAGCGGGAAGGGCGGATCAAGCTGCTGCTGGATAAGAAAAGCAAACCGCTGGGCGTGCAGATCGTCGGGCCGCATGCCGGGGAGCTTTTGGGCGAATGGGTGGCGGTGCTGGGCGGCAAGGTCAAACTGAGCACTCTGGCCGGAGCGGTCCACCCCTATCCGACCCTGGCCGAGATCAACAAGAAGGTGGCCGGAAAGCATCTGAGCGAGAAGATTTTTTCTGACGGCGTGAAGAAGACTCTGAAGTTATTCTTCGGGTTCAAGGGCCGGGCTTGCGGCGGCGAGCGTGACGGGCCGCGATGAGTGTTGGAAGCAGGCCTGCAAAGGACATTTTCAGCACACAGTTACGCGGATGTCGTGTTGAAACCATTGCGCATGGTTCCGGCGATGGGCAGGGTGACGACGAAGCGGGCGCCGTGGCCTGGCTTGGAAAAGACATGGATGGTGCCGTCGTAGTCCGTGACGATGTCGTAGCAGATGGACAGGCCGAGGCCGGTGCCACGGCCGACTTCCTTGGTAGAAAAGAAGGGCTCGAAGATGCGTCCGATAACGGCCTTGGGGATGCCCGGTCCGGTGTCCACGACCTCGGTCACCACGTGCCGGGCGTTGGAGCGCGTGCGTAGAGTGATCATCCGGTCGTCCTCCATGCATTCCTTGCCGGAGCATTTGTCCTCGATGGCGTCACGGGCGTTGACCAGCAGGTTGATGAACACCTGTTCCAGGCGGTTCGGGTCGGCCAGCACTCTCGGCTGGTCCGCGTCCAACTCCCAGTTGACGGTAATGTCCCGGATTTTGAGCTGCTCGCTGAAAAAATCGCAGGCCCGGCGCAGGACGTCGTTGACCTGGACCTCCGTACTTTCCAGGTTGGGTTTGCGTCCGAACTCGCGCATGTGCTCGATGATCTTGGTGGCCCGGTCAACGTTGTTGACGATCTTGGCGGTCATCTGGCTCAACTGGTCCTGGTCCGGAGTCAGTCCTTTGTTCGTCTGACGACTGAAGAAGTTGGCGACCATCTTTAACACGGCCAGGGGCTGGTTCAGCTCGTGGGCCACCCCCGCGGCCATCTCGCCCAGGGTGGCCATCTTACTGGATTGGATGACCTGCTGCTCGGCCCGGATGCGGTCCGTGACGTCGGAAACCACGGCCAGCAGAATCTCCTTGCCCTCCAGTGCTGTTCGGGAGGTGTCGATGGAGACGAAAAATTCCTGACAGTCCTTGTCCATGTGCCTGGCCTGTGGGATGTGCCCTGGGCTGCGTAAGGCCGTGAGGTGGGCGTCCGTGGAGTTCGGCGCGAAGAGCATGGAGAAGGATTTGCCGATCACCTCTCCTTTGCAGTAGCCGTAAAGCTGGGACATGCCTCGATTGCAGTTGCGTACATCCAGGGTTTCGGCGTTCAACTCGAAGACCGCGACGGGTATGTTGTCGAAAATCGTGGAATACTTTTTCTCCGACTTGCGAAGCTTTTGTTCCAGAAGTTTCCGGTCGGTAATGTCCAGACACATTTCCATCACCGCGGTGACTCTGCCGTCGGCGTCTCGGATAGGAGCGGTGCGGACGATCCAGTGCGCCGGGGTGCCGTCCTTGTAAAACCCCTTTTCCTCCGTGGTGTGTGACTTGCCGTCGTTGAAGGTCCGCTCAACGGGGCAGTTCTCGCATTGCGTGATCCGGTTTTTATAGACCTTGTAGCAATGCTCCATGGGTTTGGCGTCGAACAATTCCCAGAACATTCTGTTGTATCGAAGCAGCCGATATTCCCGGTCGTGAACCGTAATCAGACACGGGACGTTGTGAAACAGACTTTGATACATGTTTAACTGCTCGTCCAGATCCAGGCGGCGTTGACGAACTGAGGCGGCGATGCGGTTAACAGTCCTGACCAGTTCACGGAACTCCCCGGCCCTGGTTTCGTCCAGACCTGCCCAGGCTGTCCCCTGTGACTTGGACTTCAATGCCTCTTGTAACTCATGCAACGGACGGGTCAGGCGATGAGCGACCAGGAAGCCGAAGCCGGTCAGGATCAGCAGGGATATTGGCAGGACCTGGAGCAGGTCCTGGGCGGCGGTCGTCCAGCGAACCGTCGGATCGGCCTGAGCGATCGCAAAAAGAAAGTAGGCGGCCATGAGCGCCGCCATTCCAAGCGTCATTGCCAGACAGAGTTTGAACGTCAGGGAACGAAAAAGGGACAGGAAAGGGCGATCAGGAGAGGAATGGGGCATGGTCGCTGGTTGGCTCGTCCTCGGAAACCGAGGGTTCAGCCAGGGAAAGCGTGATCCGGAACGTGGTTCCCTTTCCGGTCGCGGAGTCCACGGTGATGGTTCCTCCGTGTCCGGTGATGATCTCATGGGAGACGAACATGCCGATCCCGGTTCCCAGGGCGCCTTTGGAGGAGAAGAACAGGGTGAACATGTTGTCCATGGTCTCCCTGTCCATGCCGATGCCGTTGTCCCGGATGGTGAATACGGCGTGTCCGTCGGCTTGGGCGACGAGAAAATCAATTCGATGTTCCGCGACGTCACGGTTGAACAGGCAGGCGTCCACGGCGTTTTCCAGAATATTGGCCATGGCTGAGTAGAAGGCGACGTCATCGATCAGAATTTGGCCGTCCGCCTGGGAAAAGTCCGTCTGGAAGATAATTCCGGACTTGCTCGCTTTGGCGGAAACGGTTTCGGCCAAATGTTCGGCCACGCCGTGCAGGGGGTGCGGGGCGAGGTTGGGTTCGCGGGACTTGGAGTAATACAAAATGTCCATCACGGTCCGGCGCATGTGGTCCAGCCTGTGCCGAACGGTTTTCCAGCCCGCGGCAATTCGTTGCAAGTCGCCCTTTTCCAGACCCTTGTCCACCCGATAAGCCCCGCCGTCGATGGCCATGAGCAAACCTTTGACACCGTGGGACATGGAGCCGAGCATGATGCCCAGGGAAGCGAGGTGGTCCTGTAATTGGCGAATCTGGGTGATGTCCGTGGACACTTCCAGAACGTGGTTCACCTTGCCGTCGCCGTCGGCCAGGGGCGCGGTCCAGACCAGGATATTACGCTGCTCGCCGCCGCGGGTGGTGACCACGGTTTCGTACTGGTGCGGAGCGTTGTCGGCGAAACTGGCCAGGACCGGGCAGTCGTCGCAGGGAGCATCGCGGTGCTTGTAGAGTTCGTGGCAGGTCCGGCCTCCAGGGTCGCCGAAGTCCCGATGAAAGGTGGCGTTGGCTTCCACGACGCGCAGCTCGCGGTCCTGCACGGTGATGGCGCAGGGTACCGTGTTGAAGAAGTGCTCGAATTTTCGTTGGGTGCGGGACAGCTCTTCCTGGAGGCGGCGCATCTCCGAAACATCTACGGCGATTTCCAGAAGCAGCTCCAACTCGCCTCTGGTGCCGATGACCGGTGAAACGTGCGTGATCACGGGCAGCCTGGTCTGGTCCGCGGCGATCATGCTTTCGTGACGGTGTATGCTGGCTTGGAGGTCGGCGGATTCGCGCACCGGGCTTTTCCAGTCCGGCTCTCCGCATCGCTCATAGGTGCCGCAACTGGCCTGCCCGATACGATCGCCGAAGCGTTCCCGGTAGGCTTGGTTGACGGTGACGACATTGCATCCGGCGTCATGAATGGCGACATAGAAGGGCATCTCGGGAAAATAGTCGCCGGAGGCCGGGTCGGTGGCCAGGATGGCCATGGCTTGGCCCATACCTTCCATGATCTGCTTCGCGGCCAGCTTGCGCTCCATTTCCACCAGGGCCGCTGATTTTTCACTGACCAAGGCTTCCAGGTTTTCCGTGTGCTCGCGCACCTGACGGCGCAGGCGAATTCGTTCCGAAACTTTCCCCAGGGCGATTTCCAGCAGTTCCTCGTCAATGGGCTTGGTGATGAAATCCGCGGCGTCGTGCTTGAGGCTTTGAATGGCCAAGTGCATGTCCCCGTGACCGGAGATCATGATCACTTCGGTTTCCGGGGCCGTGGACTTGATTTCCTTGAGCACGGCGATGCCGTCCTTGCCCGGCATTTTGATGTCCGTGAGTACGATGTGGGGCCGGTTGCTCTGAAAAAGCTCGATGGCCTTGAAGCCGTCGGCGGCAAGGAAGGTGGCGAAGCCGAGTTCCTGGAGCAGGATATCCATCATTTCGCGGATGTCCTGCTCGTCGTCCACGATCAAGGCGGACAGAGGCTCGGAGGGCGGGACGGATGAAAGAGGCGGTTCACTCACGGGATTGGGGCGTCTAAAGGGCCGCGACCGATTCGAAGAATGGCGGATCGGTCGCGGCGCAAGCGAGGTTATTGGATCATCTCAGAGACAAGCTGGAGCAGCTTGGCGTTATCGATGGGCTTGGAGATGGTCGGGACGTCTTTGGTCAGCACCGGAGGTCGCGGACCCACGCCGCTGACGACGATGACCGGGATATCCCGGATAGTCTGGTCCTTGCGCAGACCGGCGTAAAAATTGGTTCCGCCCTTTTCGGGCATGTCCATGTCCAGGGTGATCAAGGCCGGCTGTTCGGCGTGGACTTTTTCCAGGCCGTCCACGCCGTTGTGCGCGGTTACAGTCTCGTATCCATTGTCCTGAAGCAGTTCACTCAGGTAGTCCAGAATTTCCGGGTCGTCGTCGACAATCAGAACTTTCTTGGGCACGGGGTCCTCCTTTGTGACGGGTGCGTCGTGAAGCAAGGGCGGCCGCGGACCAGGATACTGGTCCGCGGCCGCGAAACAACTATTTCAGCTTGCCGAGGGTCTTAGTCATTTCGACCATCACGCCCAGGCCTTGTTTGGCTTCCGGACTGGACATGGCCTTCATCATGCCGAACATCCCACAGGGCTCGACTTCTCTCAGGTCCATGGAGGTGAACGCGTCGGAGGCCTTTTCGATCATCTCCCGAACCTTGGGATCCGAGAGTTTGTTGAGCATGCCGATCAGGAATACGAAGGCATCGCCCATTTGCTCGATTTGCTCCGGACCATATTCCTGGGCCACCTTGGCGCGCAGGGAGAGCATGGCCTGGTAGGTGCGGAAGACGCCCTTCTGTTCCAGGTCGTCGAGGTAGGCGATGGCCTTGGGGACCGTGGATTTGAGCAAGGGCTCGGAGGTGTGCCAGAGGTCGATGACGTTCTCCAGCTGTTTGATTGTATAGGTGATATTCTTGACGTTACGCATCATGGTCTTGAGCAGTTCGAACGAGTCCTCCAGCTGAAATCCGGTCTCCACGTCGCCCAGCTCATGGAGCATCAGCTTGAAGGCGTCGTTCATGACCGGTTGGAGTTCCCGCCTGAGATTCTGCGCGGCCACGGCGCGTTCGTGCACCAGCGCGACCTTGGCCTCGATCTCGTCGAGCCGTTTGAGGATGAGGTCTTCTTTGGACATCTGCATGAACCTCCCAGGTTAGGCTTTGGCCAAGTGACGCATTTTTCCGGCCATGAACATCTGCGGTTCCAGAGGCAGTTCGCTGCCCTTGAGCATCATGTCGAAATAGACCCACTTGAACATCATCTTGCCCCAATAGTTCATGTGCGACTCGCCGAGCAGGGAGAAGGGGCCAATCCCGGGGAAGGGGTACTTGCCCGGAAGCGGCTCGACCTCGTAGTTGAAGTCGATCAGGTAGGCCTGCTCGTACCCGGAGACGATGAAGCAGGTGGAGTGGCCGTCAAATTCGGGCCGGGGCTCTTCGCCTTCGATTTCCCGGACCAGGTTGTCCACCACGATGTCGGACTGGTAATGGGCCACGCTGCCGGCCTTGGAAGTGGGCACGTTGGTGGCGTCGCCGATGACGTACATGTTTTCGAAGTTCTTGGCCTTCAGGGTATGTTTGTCCGTATCCACGTAGCCCATGGCGTCGCCCATTCCGGAATCGATGATCACCTGCTGGCCGAAGTTAGGAGGAATGGCCACCAGCAGGTCGTAGGGCGCTTCCTCGCCGGAAACGGACTCCAGGGTCTTTTTGCCCACGTTGACGCTGTCGATGACGAAGTTCGGAGTGACCTTGATATTCTTGTCCTCGCAGACCTTGCCCAGAACCTTGGCGGCCACGGGCTTGGTAAAGGCACCGGTGAGCGGGGTGACCAGTTCGATTTCGATATTCTGGCGCACGCCGTTGATGGTGAAGAACCAGTCCGCGAGATAGACGAATTCCAACGGGGCCACAGGGCACTTGATGGGCATTTCCGCGATGTGGTGAACGATGCGCCCCTCTTTCATGTTCTTCCACTTCTTGAACAACGCCACGGCACCGTTGGGCGTGTAGAAGTTGTGAATGTTGCCGCCCCAGTCGTCCATCATGCCTTCCACTTCTTCCGGGCAGATGCGACACCCCGTAGCCACGACCACCCAGTCATAGGTGTACTTGCCGTTCTTGCACGTGACGACTTTTTTTGCCGGGTCGATGGACTCGATGGAATCCATAACCAGCTTGACGCCTTTGGGAATGAAGTCGGCCTTGGGCTTGACGCAGTCTTCCAGGGTGTAGACGCCGAAGGGGACGAAGAGCCATCCGGCCTGGTAGTGGTGTTCCCAGTCGCGGTCGATGACCGTGATCTCCCACTCCTTTTCCGGAAGCTTTTCGCGCATCTTCGTGGCAACCATGGTTCCACCGGAACCGGAACCAAGAATGAGCAATTTTTTCATGACGAGCATCTCCTGTTGAAAGGTTTAGGATTTTTGATGGGGCACCGTGGAACGGTCCGTGTTCAGAAAGTCGCAAAACGACTTGTGAATGCGTTGTCGCCTCGGTGTTCCAGCAGTTGCTTTGGCGGGTGTTCAGGCCGCTTGGGCCGTGTCGCGACGGTGTACGTCCGCCTTGGGTTTCCGTGCCGACGGCGTGACCTTGAAAATGGAATCCTGGCGCATCATCCCGCCCAGAGTGATGGAGTTCAGTTTGCCTTGGAGCGTGCTGGTAAGGTCGGCCCAAAGGGCCGGGGAACCGCAGAAGTCCGATGGCAAGCAGGCGTCCGGGGCGGCACAGCAGGACAACTGCGGTCCGCCGTCCAAGGCCAGGACGATTTCACCGAGCGTAATGTCCTCGGGGGCGCGACAGAGAAAATATCCGCCGCCCGGGCCTCGCAACCCCTTGATCAAACCGGCTTGGCGCAGCGGTTTGATGATCTTTTCAAGATACTTGATGGAGATTCCGATATTGTTGGAGAGGTGGGCCGCTCGGAGAGGGCCTTTTTGGGAAAAATGAGCCAGATTCATCAGCAGGCGGGCGCCATGGCGTGTTCGCGAGGAGAGTTGCATGTCGTGTCTCTTCAGGTTGTTCGGTGGATTTCGAATGGGTATTATTTGTGTATGCGATAGATTTAATTTTGATTAAATATGTCGTATATAGGCGCGCATTGCTGTACGTAATTCTGGTCTCCAAGCTTCATTCTCGGAGGATACTCCTTAGGTTCTCTCGGTTTGAGATAATTCGTCTAAGGTGCTGAAAACGCACCGTCTTGTGCCTTCAAGGCGGTGTTTGGTAAAGCAATGTCGACGTTTTTAATTTAGACTAATTTTATATAAATTAAAAATGTCGACAAACGATTGAGGCTCCTAGACCGAATGTGGAAGCCTGTCAAGGTCCGTTTGGGTCCTCGTTATTCAAGGCCGATTGTCATTGGTGGTCGTTTTCGTGAGGTCGCGTTCACTTTTTGCGGGCGTTAGTTCGGTTGAGCGTCTTCTGGGCAGTGGATGCGGGGTGTTGGAGGAGTCGCGGACTTCACGGCGATTTGTTCCGGGTTGAACATCAGGTCCGCCAGGGTGATGGCGTCCAGTTCGCGCTCGATCGTCCGCGAGATATGGCCCCAGGCGAACCGGGTGCGGCAGTCGCCGCTACGTTCGCAGGACTCCGGGGCCGAGAAGCACTGGCTGATGTTGATTTCGCCTTCCATGGTGCGCACGATGTCGCCGAGGGTGATGCAGGAAGGGTCTTTGAGAAAGATATGGCCGCCATAGGCTCCACGGACGCTTTTGATATAGCCGGCCTTTTTCAGGGGGCGGAGGATTTGTTCGATGAATGGGACCGAAATGTCCGTGCTTTCGGAGATCGCGGATGCGCACAGCGGCCTGTTCTCGGTGTGTTCGGCCAAGTCGAGCAGGATGCGGGTGGCATAGCGTGAGCGGGCGGACAGTTTCATGATACATCTCCCATTCGTCGCGACGTTTGTCGGGAACTGGATACGGAAATCTCCATTTCGTGGGGACCTTCGTTCTTGACACTGCTTTTGGGTGTAGGTTCCGAATCCAGGCAAGTCAAGAAATCATCCTGCGTTCAGGAAATACAATTTTGAAAGCTCATGCCGGCATGCTGGACACCCCAAGGGCTCTTCGATAACTTGCCTCCGGCCGAACGGACTCCTTTCCGGGTACGGATCGAATGCCGCGACCGGCAGTCGGTTTCCGGAAGGGCCCCGGTGATGTGCGGAGCCTAGCCACGTTCGCGACGGTGTTGGAGGAAAACCGTGATTTATGTCGTCTACAATTTTGCCGCGGGACCGATGGTCTGGCTGGCGTTTACGGTACTTATCGCGGGGCTGGTCTATCGTCTGATCAGATATCGCCGCAAGGCCGTCGCCGCGAGCAAAGGCCTGCCTTCGGATTTTCGAACAATCTGGGCCGTGGGATCATTGATACATTATCTCTTGCCGTTGAACCGGACGGTTAAAAGCAGCCCCTGGTCCACGGCGGCCGGGTTTGCACTGCATATCCCCCTGTTCGTGGTGGCCTTTTTTCTCTCGGCCCACGTGGTCATGCTGGAGCAAAGTTGGGGCGTTTCCTGGCCGACGATTCCCGATGTCTGGGCCGATGTACTGACCATCATCGCCCTGGTCGCCTTGACATTCCTGGCCGCGAAACGGTTGGTTCATCCGGCGTTGCGTGGGCTGACGGAACCCAAGGATCTGCTGATCCTGTTGTTGGTCGCTCTGCCCCTGGCTACCGGGCTGGCCGCGCACCAGCAGTGGGGCGATTATTCGCTGATGCTGACCTTGCATGTGCTCAGCGCCAATATTCTTCTGATGCTCATCCCGTTCACCAAGCTTTCGCACATGGCGCTCTTCTTTGTCTCCCGCGCGGCCACGGGCAGCGATTTCGGCAAACGTCGGGTGGGGGCATGGTGACCTTCATCCGCATGAGGAGCAACCCATGACCATCGATTCCCGGGCACTTTCCCAGGTCCTGGCCGACAAGGCCGGGGCGCGGCTGGAAATGTGGCTTGCCATCTGTTCCCGGTGCGGGATGTGCGCGGAAGGGTGTCATTACTATGCATCCAACCCCAAGCCGGAACATATTCCGGCCTACCGGATCAAGCCGCTGCTGAACCTGTACAAGAAGCGCGGCCGAGTGGACGCCGCGGTGCTCGAAACGTTGCGCGACGTCTGCTACGGCACCTGCACCCTGTGCCAGCGCTGCACCATGTACTGCCCGCACGGTATCGGCATCGCCTCCCTGGTCCACGCGGCCCGCGGAGTGGCCGTGGCCATGGGACTGACTCCGCCCGGACTGGCCAAGGGCTTGGAGAATGCCCTGGAGTTCGGCAACAACCTCGGAGTGACCGAGGCAGATTTTCTGGAAACCGTGGAGTGGCAACTGGAGGAACTTCAGGAGGAAATGCCCGGGGCCCAGGCACCCATGGACAAGGAGGGCGCGGACTACCTGCTGACCTTTCATCCGCGGGACATCAAGTTCTATCCGCAAAATCTCTTCAACTATCTCAAGCTCTACAACGCCGCTGGGATCGATTTTACCCTGTCCTCCAAGGCCTGGGATTCCACCAATCTCGGGCTTTTCGCCGGAGACACGGTCAAGGCCTCTAGGCTGGCGGCCAATGTGGCGGACACGGCTGAAAAACTCAAGGCCAAGGCGGTGATCACCGCGGAGTGAGGGCACTCCATGAAGGCCCTCGGGTTCGAGGCGCCATACTGGTTGGGCAGGAAATTTTCCTTCGAGGCCATACCGCCGATCAAGGTCTGGGCGGAGTGTCTGCATGCCGGAACACTCAAGCTGAAGTCCGGTTTTCATGAAGCTCCGGTCACGTTTCAGGATTCCTGCAACTTCATTCGTAATGCGGGTATGTTTCAGCAATCCAGGGATTTGATGTCCGTTGTGGCCATGGACTTTCGGGAAATGCATCCCCACGGCAACGCGACGTACTGTTGCGGCAACGGCGGCGGCCAGGGCCTGATGCCGGAATACAAGCAGGCCAAGATTGCCGCCCTTAAAGCCAAGGCCGACTGCATTCGGGCCACGGGTGCGAAGATGGTCGTGGTAGCCTGCCACAACTGTGAGGACGGGATTCACGAAACCTGCAAAAACTATGAGTTGGACGCCAAGGTCGAATTGTTCAGCGCCTTTTTGGCCGAGGCAGTGGTTTTGCCCGAGGCGGTTTGAGCTTTCACGGAAAGGCTCGAAGATCTCTTTCAAACGTGAAAGGCCCGGCAAGCATCTGCTTACCGGGCCTTTCGCGTTTTGACCGAGCCGAAGACGCCTTGATCGGCGTCCGTCGCGGCGATTTTAACGAACCGTCATGTAGCCGTCTGGCGACCGTTAGGCGACCGTTAGGCCTCTGGGCGTTCCATGCACTGATAGATGATGTCCCCCAGGAACTTGATGTCCATGCCCAACTCGTACTTGTGCACCGTGTCGTCCAGACCACCGTGGCAGTTGTGGCAAGGGGCGATGATGGTCTTGGCCCCGGTGACCCGGAGCTGATCCGCTTTGGCCTTGCTGCCGGCCACCCGGGAATTTTTGAAGGGAGGGCCGCAGTTGATCACGCCGCCGCCGGCGGTGCAGCAGATGTTGTGATCGCCATGGGCCTCTGTTTCAATGATCTCCCCGTCCACCAGGATGCGGGCAACTTCGCGCAGTTTGTCGCCCAGACCTCGCCCACGAACCACGTTGCAAGGATCGTGGATGGTGACCGGCCCCGGGTATTTGGAAGTCAGCTTGATCTTGCCCTGGGTCAGCAGTTCCCAGAAGAATTCAATGGAATGGATCACCGGGACGGGGTAGTGCTTCCAGCCGGCCCAGCGGTTGCCCACGTCGTAGATCGAGCGAAAGGCGTGGCCGCACTCGCCCATGACGATCCGCTTGACCTTGAGTTTCTGGGCGGATTCGAAGTGCTTGCGCTTCAAACGGCCCATCATTTCGAAGTCGCCGGTGAACATGCACATGTCCGAGTTGTCCCAACCCGGCTCCGAAGGCATGGTCCAGTCTATCTTGGCCGTGTGCAGAATGGCCGCGGCTTGGTAGATCAGTTGGGTCCGAAATTTCGGTTCCGGGGCTATGACCGAGTAGTAAACATCCGCGCCTTCCTTGTCCAAGGGTATCCGTAAATCCGGAAATTCCTCTCGGGCCTCTTCCTCCTGCCATTGCAGCGTGTCCGGCCACTCGTCATCCTTGACCCACATCTGGTTGAAGGTGGCGGAATGGCTGTGGGCCGTGTCCTGAATATACTGCGGCGTGACTCCCAGCTTGTGACAGATCCGGCGCATGGTGATCATCATGTAGGCCGTGTCGATGCCCACGGGGCAAAAATGAACGCAGCGTCGGCAGAGGTTGCATTCCGAGTAGGCGATCTGGGCCATGTTGTAGATTTGGCCCGGGGTGACCCTCCCGTTATTGGCCAGCAGCGTGCCGATGGTCTGTTTGACCTTGGCCGCCGGGGCGTAGGAGGGGTCCTGGTCGTGGGAGAGGTAGAAGTGGCAGGCCTCGGTGCACATCCCGCAACGCAGGCAGATCTCGGCATAGGCCTTGAGCCGCGCCCCGGTCTCGCCCTGAATCACCGCGTTGACGGTCTTCTGTATTTTGTCTTCGGTCAGACGCGAAACCCCTTCACGGAGCCCCACGTCCTCGATCAGTCTGTCTTGAATGCCCATATGTTTCTCCTTGTGATCCTACCAGTCTCTGGCTCTACGGATTTTGCCGAACTCCGAGCCCATGTAGGCGCGGGTGAACACCGCGAAAAACATGTGGCTGAGGCGGGTGAACGGGATCGCGGCGATCATGATGTTGCCGGCCAGCACGTGGGCGATGATCAGCACCTGGTAGTTGAAGAGCTGGTGATAGGCCAGAAAGCCGGTAATGAAGGGCAGGGCCGCGATGGCCAGAATAAACCAGTCCTGGCCGGTGGTCAGAAAGCGGACGTCCTTCTGGTACAGGCGGCGTCCGGCGAAAAACGCGCAGGCAACGATGACCAGGATGGTCATGACGTCCGCGGTGGAATCGGAAAGGGTCCACCAGCTGACGCCCCAGGATTCCTCGATCAGGATGATGTGGGCCGAGAGCAGGATGGGCGTGGCCAGCAGGCAGATGTGGAACACGTACGTGACCACGGTCAGGACCGGGTTCTTCTTCCAGCCCAAGGCGTTGAAGGGAATCAGCCAGTTGAAGATGGATCGAAAAGAGAATTTCCAGTCCATGTAGGCCAGGGATACGGCGTCCTTCTTCTTAGCCAGGGCATACATGGAAACCAGGCGATAGATGGACCCGAAGATGAAGATGGCGAAGGACGCCCAAACCAGGGGTCCGGTGACGAAATTGTATATGCCGTACATATGGCTACCCCCTTGACGAGAAGTCCGAAAGTGTGGCGACGATGCGCACGAACGCGCCCTTGTCCACGGCCCGGATGAGCACCTTGGAGCCGTCGGGGCTGAAGACGGGATCCCAGACTCGGTCGAAATCCCGTTTGTAGGCCTTGCCGTCCACGAGCACGGCATGCCGACCCGACCGTTCCACCTTGGCGGCGACATGGGTTCCGTCGGCGCTGAAGACCGGCTTCCAGGCCATGTCGTAGGTTCCGCTCCAGGGGTTGCCGTCCACGACCACCCGCCAGTCGACATTGCTGTCGTTGGCCAGAACCGCGGCACGTTTCCCGTCGCCGGACAGGGTCAGGTCCGTGAGTACCGGAAACGTTGCGGACCAGGGCTTGGCGTTCATGGCCACAGTAAACGCGCCGAAGGTGGGGGCCACGATGGCGGCCAGGGTCTTGCCGTCGGCACTGAACTGCTGGTGCCAGCACTGGAAAAAGACTGGATCCCAGATGGTCTTGCCGTCCTGGGCCATGCCCCAGGCCCCGGCCACGCGCACCGGAGCGACCACCGCGCCGGTGGCCGGGTTGAAGCGTGGTTCCCAGACGCAATTGTAGGTTTGACCCCAAACCGCGTCGTCCACGGCAATGGAGTATTCATAAAGGTTCAGGCGAACCTGGGCGGCCACTTTTCGGCCCTGGGGATCGAAGGTTGGGGTCCAGGCGTTCATGAAGGTCTTTTTCCAGGCCTCCCCGTTCACGGCCACGGTGTAGACCCCGCGGCGGAAGGCGGCCAGGTCCGCGGCGGCCATGGCCTCGGTCTGGACAACCGCGGCCGTGCTTTGCCCGTTGGCGCTGACGGCGTATTCGTTGGCGTTGTCGAACAGGTTCGGCCAGGGTGAGCCGTCTAAGCTCATACCGTATTGGCCGTCGTTCTGGATGGCGGCGGCAATGACCGAGCCGTCCGCTGAAAAACAGGGGTGCCAGAGATAGGCGTAGAATTCCTCCCAGGGTTCTCCATCCACGGCCAGGGTCCATTCGCCGTCCTGCTGGGCGATGGCCACGAGGCGTCCGTCAGGGGAGAAACCGGGCTTCCACAATTTTTCGAAACCAGATTCCCAGGTTTTTCCGTTCACGCACATGGAAAACGTGTCGTCTTCCAGGCGGACGACGGCGGCGAGACTCTCGCCGTCCGGAGCGACGTAGGGCTCCTCCTGCCACTGGTGCGCAACCCCACAGGTGGTCGAATCCAGAATGACACGCTCACCCGGCTGCCAATCCCAGGACGATGCAGCATCTTGCATAATCACTCCTCACTTTGTTTCTGTTGGAATGCTGAAGTTCGGGAAATGCTCCGGCGTCACCGCCGTTCGGCGGGATGCTGTCGGACCGTGACGTCATGGACCATGTTCATGGTCTGACGTGACATTCCCCGCACATGATGTATCCGGTTTTCTTGCCCTGCTGGAAGTAATCCTGATGACATCCGATGCACTGCTCGTGAAAGGCCTGCATTAGCCCAAGGTCCGTCTCGTCCTCACCGTGCACCGTATGGCAGTCGGAACAGTAGTTTTTTCCGGAAAACATGTCCCAGACGTTTTCTTTTTTTCCTTTGACGTCGACGTAATCGTGATGGCAGTCCATGCAGTCGATGATTTCATAGTGCAACAGATGGTTGAACTCCACGCCGGGGCGTTGCCGGTTTTCAAAGGCCTTGCTTTCGATGAAGTAGCGGTCTTCCTGGGCGACGATGGTCCCGGCGATGAAGACGCACAGGGCAAGGCAACAGACGAAAAGAACTCTGCTTCGCATGCATTCCTCCGTTGTTACGGTTTTAGAGAGTCATAGTGGTTGATGACGCTCACCGTCGTCTTCAGGCCGGTGCGCGTTCCAAGGCCGTTGAGGGCCACGTTGCGGCGGCCCTTTGTTGCTCGTTTCGCGGCGTTTTCAGGCATGATCCTCCTTGTTGCGTTCTTCTTGTCTATTCTCACCCCGGATATCCTCTGATTCGTCGAATCCCGCCCGAGGATGGACGTTTCGGTCGTCAATCCATGGGCATTGTTCCTTATCGGCCGCGGGAAAGGTGATGGTGAAGCAGGCGCCGCCGGTTTTCCGGTTCTCGGCGACGATAGTTCCATTGTAGTCCTGGATGATGCCGTAAGAGATGGAAAGACCTAGTCCAGTGCCCTTGCCCACATCCTTGGTGGTGAAAAACGGCTCGAAAATCTTTTCGCTCAGGTTCGAGGGAACCCCCGCGCCGGTGTCGCAGATTTTGATGATCACGGAGGCGTCCGTGGAATCGGTGGCGATGGTGATAGTCTTGTCACCGGTTTTGACGTCCTTGCCGTTCCAACGTTCTTCAATGGCGTCCCGGGCGTTGACCAGCAGGTTGATGACAACCTGTTCCAGGCGATTCGGTTCAGCGATGATCAGGGGCAGATCCTCTTGGAGTCGCCAGTCGACGAAAATATTGCGGACATTGAGTTGTTGACTGAAAAATTCGAATCCGCGCTTGATGACGTCGTTGATCTGGACGGGCATGGTCTTGAGTTCCGATTTGCGACCGAATTCGCGCATGTGGGAGATGATCTTTCCGGCCCGATCCACATGGGTGCTGATGCTTTGAGAGATCTCCTCCAACATCGCCATGTCGATCTCGTGGCCTTTGCCGACCTTCCTGGCCAGAAATCCGCTGATGGACTTGAGAATCGTCAATGGCTGGTTGAGTTCGTGGGCCACGCCTGTGGCCATTTCTCCCAGGGTGGTCATTTTGCTGGCATGGATGAACTGCTGTTCCGCTTCCAGGCGCTTGGTGATGTCACTGCACGAGGCGATCAACACTTCGTAGGTTTCGAACGTGGACAAAGAGATGCGCATGGAGACGAAGATGCTTCGTCCGTCTTTGGTGAGTTGCGACGTCTGGTTGATTTCACGGGTGGTTCGCAGGTTCCGCGTCCAATACTCCCGTTCTTCTTCCTTGAACAACGACGTAAAGGGCTTGCTCAATAATTCCTCGGGCTTGTATCCGTACATCTTGAGGACCGCGTCGTTGCAGTTCATGATGGACAGGTTTTGGGCGTTGAGGACGAACAGCGCACTGGGAATGGCCTCGAAAATGGAATGGTAGAACAATTCGGAGGCGGCCAGCTTGAATTCGAGTTCCTTGCGCGCCGAGATGTCCAGCATCATTTCCATGGCCGCCACGGTGTTGCCCTCGGCGTCCTTGACCGGAGCCGTATAGACGATCCAATGGATGGTTTTTCCTTCCTTGGAAAGACCGACTTCTTCGCTGACATGCGGGGAATCGTACAGGAAGGTCTTCTCCACGGGGCAGACGGGGCAGCGCTCCGTGCGCCCCTTGTTGATTTCGAAGCAATGCCGCCCTTGGATGTTGCCGCCGAAGTGATCCTCGTATTTTGTGTTGTGGCGGATGACCTTGTAGTTCTTGTCCACGACGCTGAGCAGGCAGGGAACGTTCTGGAAAAGATTGCGGTACTCCTCGCGCTGGGCGACCAGGAGCGCTTCCTTTTCCGCCACCTTGCGGCACATGGTGTTGTACGAGTCGGCCAGGACCCCGATTTCGTCGGCCTGCTTGATGTTGATGCCCGTGTAGTCCTCTCCGGAGCAGATGTCCCTGGTCACGTTGATCAGCCGACGGATGGGCTTGAAGATGAGGATGTGGTAGTTCAGGAACAAGACCAGAAAGGTGGCCAGAAAGACCAGGAAGGAAATGAGCATGTTGGCGCGTTCAAAATCGCGCAGTTTCGTTCCTTTGATTTCCGTGCTCACCTCCATGTCCAGCAGGCCGAGCAGTTGCTCGTCCTCGGAATGCACGTGGCACGGCGGGCCGTAGCACCCGGGCTTGTTCGGAACGGGAGTGATGGTGCCGACGATGGTCGCCTCGTCGGCCTGGATGATTCTGCTGCGTTTCTCCTGACTCATGGTCGCCGGGGGCGGCGACTGGGCATGGCACGTCCAGCAGGACTCGTCATGCATGTCCAGGTAGGTCCCGACCTCTTCACTTTTGCTGGAGTACGCGATCCGGCCTTTTTTATCCAAAAGACGGATGGCTTTGATGTCTTCTTGCCTGCTAATATTGTTGATGATCTGCTTGATGTCGTCCTCGGAGTCCAGGAGCATGGCATAGTCCAAACCGAGGAGGATGGTGTCCGAAAGGATGATGATGTCGGATTTGACGCTGCGGAGGATGAAGTCGCGCAGGTAGACGATATTGAACGCGGTCCAAAGACCGGCGCAAATGAAGAACGTTACTCCGCCGGAGAGCAGCATCTTGAACGTCAAACTCTGAACCATGCTTTTAATTTTCATGGACATCCCTTGACGCGAAGCAATGTTGACAAATTTAATGGCATTTACCGATTCTTTGTTTTAAGGGGAAAAGGCGAAACTCTTGTCTTTGTCGCGTACTCTTTTTAATCTTGGTTTTTCTATTCCATGTCCTCTTTGAATGGATTCATACAAAGAACGGCGCAATCTGGACTATATTTGTCGTATTTACTCTTTCTTTTTTGTGTTTTTTAGTTTGTGACATAATACACATACTTTCTAAAGTAATGCAAGAGGGAGGAAAAGGAGCGTTCTCTTTGATAACCAGGCGGAAAGCTTCCCTTTCAGCAGACTGCGGGAGGAGGATGGGCAAGGGCTTGTTGGTTGCGAGAGGGGAAAATGCAGGGAAAGAAAGGGACTGGAAATGATTTCTGAAATGAACTCAAAAAAAAGGTTTCGGGCAATCCCCAAGGAAACTTGAAGATCTCCTTTGACGGCGTCAAACCCGAAACCATGATCTTCTAGGTCAGGAAACGCTGAATCCCATGGTATTGACAGCGCTCATGCCGCCTTCCACGCTGACCACGTCCTGAAAACCTTCGCGAGCCAGGGTTATGAGCGCTTCATAGGAACGTGCTCCGGTGCCGCAGATGGCGACGATGCTTTTGTTTCGGGGCAGCTTGTTCAGATTTTCGAGCAACTCTCCTTGCGGGATGTTGATCCAGTGCTCCGGATGGGCCCGGACTTCTTTTTTGGCGTCGGACCATTCGCGGCAATCCAGGAAGAAGTGCGTGTTGTTATCCCGTTGCTTCCAGAGGGTGAAGAATTCATCCGCCTGAATGGTTTGGTTTCGCCCCGTGAGGATGTTCTCCGCCGCGCTGCCCAGTACGTTCAGAATGTCCAGCGCGGCGGAAAACGGCGGAGAGTAGGCCGCTTCCAGGCTGCTCAAGTCATCCACCTTCAGGCCCGAGGGCAGGAGTCCGGCGACCACGTTCACCTTGCCCACCAGGGCGTCGCCTCTGTCCGCGGTTCCCTGCATTCCCAGAACGCGGCCGGTTTCGCGTTCCACGATCAGGTCCAGGTTCATCACCCCTTTGTCGGGGTGGAAGTGAGCCCGGTCCAACTGACTGACGTGGACGCTCAGGGCGTCGAAACCGGCGGATCGCGCGGCCTGCAACGTCAGGCCGGTTCCGGCGGCGGCGAGGTCGAACAGCTTGACGCACCAGGAGCCCACCACGCCGGAGAAGCGGGTCGCGCCATCGGCCAGGTTGTCGCCGATCACCCGGCCTTGGCGATTGGCCAATGAGCCCATGGGCAGGAAGACTTTGGCGTTGGTCAGCAGGTGGCGCAGTTCCACGCAGTCTCCCCCGGCATAGATGTGAGGATCGGAAGTCCGCAGGTACTCGTCCACCGTAATTCCACCGCGCTCAGAGACGGCCAAGCCCGAGGTACGGGCCAGTTCAGTGTTGGGCCGTACGCCCACGGCGACGATGACCAAGTCCGCTGGGATCTCGTCGTGTTTGGTACACACCCTGGTTACCCGGCCCTGGTCGTCGCCTTCCAGGCTGAGCACCTGGTCGCCCAAATGGAACCGCACACCCTTGTCCCGCATGTGCCGCAGAGCCGTGAGGGACAAATTGCCTCCGATCACGCCGGGCAAGATTTGCTCCCGGAGTTCGATGACCGTGGTCTCCACCCCCCAGAGATCGGCCAGAGCCACGGCCATTTCCAGGCCGATGAAGCCCGCGCCCACTACCACGGCCCGCTTCACGCTCCCACTGGATACGAGGTTTCGGATGTGCTCGGCGGATTCCAGGTTGTGCACGGTATGTACGCCGACCAACTCTCTCCCCGGAATGGGGGGAACAATCGGAGTGCTGCCCGTGGCCAGTACCAGCTGATCGTAGGTCAGAATCTCGCGGTGTCCCGTGAGCACGTGGGCAAGGGTCACGGTCTTGGCCGTGCGGTCAATGGCCACGGCCTCGGTTTCGGTGCGCACTTCCACGCCTTTGCTTTTCCGGAAATACTCAGCGTCACGAAGGACGTGAAATGACGTGCTTTGCAGTTCCGGGACGTCGCTAACCTCGCCGGAAATATAAAACGGAATGCCGCATCCGCTGTAAGCGATGCGTTTGTCTCGATCCACGAGCGTGACTCGGCTTTCCGGTTCCAGGCGCTTGAAACGCGCTGCGGCTTTGGAACCCAGGGCAACGGCTCCGATGATGACGATGTGTTGCGACATGGATTACGCCTTCCTCGTTGTCTGACGTTGTTTTTGAAAACGACCGGCCAGGGCGTCCGGACCAACAAGCATGACCGGGCAACGCGCTCCGGCAATAACTTGGGACGAGACCCTGGATTCCATTTTTTGGGAGCCTGGGGCTCCGGTGTAATAGTCCGGGGCCAGGACGATCAGGTCGGCCTCGCTTTCACGGGCGTATTTCAGGATTTCTACGGATGGGTCACCCTCGCGGACGGCGAATTTTGTCGAGAGGGGAAGGACTAATTTTCGTCCGAAATATGAAAGGCGGCTCTTGGCTTGGTCCAATGCCCGGCCCAGGGCGGCTCCTTCGGGCGCGGCGTGGACCAGCGGCAGGGCATGGAACGCGCAAAGGGTTCCCGCATCCGTCTCACGGACTCGCTCCGCCATGGTCAGGACATCCTCCGCGCCGTCCAAAAGGTCGGTCGCGGCGACGATGCGACGGACCGTTCCGGATAAGGATCGATTGGGAGCCGTCGACGTTCCTGGCAAAGCGACGAGCACAGGACAGGCGGCTTCCCGGGCGATGAGCAGGGCGGTGTCCGTGGTCGAGGCGGAAAGCTCCCGCCGACAGTGCTCGGCGTCGCCCTGGTCGCCGATGACCACGAGATCCGGCTCCAAGAGGCGGACGGTCTTGAGAACCTCGATATGGACAAATCCGGAGCCGAGCATCACGTCCGCCGTCAACCCTTCGGGCATGTTCGCTTTGCAGAATGCCTCGATTTCGGCCCGACGGGCCGAGAGTTCCCGCTCGTCGGAAAGTTGGAGCACGCAACTTTTCTCACGCTCATGAGGAGCGCTGACATACTGGACCATGAAGCCTGACTTGTGTCGGGCCGCGACAGCCGCCGCCAACTGGAGGGCGGACGTGCCGTCGGCCTTGTCCGTCAGGGTCAGGAGTACCAACTTGAACATTTGCGCCTCCCGCGGAACTGTTCACATTTTTTGCGTCGGTGTTTGGAGCGGTTTACCGCTCCGGCTCGGAGCCGTTGGTCCTGCCCCGAGCCGATGTTTTATTCAGCAGGTTTGGACGAAGTGCCCGAAGACGTGCTCGAGGGGCCACGCGGAGAGCCGCCTGAAGAACGTCCTCTATTGCGTCCGCAACTTTGCCCGCCGGTTTCTTGTTCACCTTGGCGGCATGGTCCACGGCCCTTGCCGCTGCCTTTGTTTTTACCTTGGCCCATGGGGCCTGTTCCATCTTGGTTCGGCATAAACAGCGTCCTTTGGTTGTCATCCGTCTGACATTGCATAAGCAGCTTTCATGCCGCCAGAGAGTTGCCTGTATTTTGAGTGGGTTGACATCTTCCAGGGTTTGCATAGAAGTTGTCTGGGCGTAAAATTTGCCCGGTTTGTTTTGCTGGGCGCATTCTTCTCCCGATGGGAGAGAGGTTGATTGTCGAGTGAGGCGATAATGCATTTTTTACACGACATATCCTGTGAACATATCATGGACAGCCTTGCCGACGGGGTGTTCACCGTGGACAAGGACTGGAACATCACCTTCTTCAACCGCGCGGCCTGCGATATTACCGGCGTATTGAAGGACGAGGCCTTGGGGCGGAAGTGCTGGGAAGTCTTTCGATCCAGCATCTGCGACGGGGCCTGTGCCCTGAAGGCCTCTCTAGAAGCCGGGGAAAGCCGCGCCAATCGGTCGCTGTATTTCGTGCGTAGCGATGGCACCAGGGTGCCTATCAGCATCAACGCCGCTCCGTTGCGGGACCGGCGCGGCAAAATCGTGGGCGGAGTGGAGACGTTTCGTGACCTTTCGGCGCTGCGTCAGATCCAGAAAAAGCTGGATGGGTTGTACCGGGTGGAAGACATCATCAGCAGGAGCCCGGTGTTTCAGCGGACCTTGAGCATCCTGCCCCAGATCGCGGCCAGCGGTTCCACGGTGCTGCTGCTGGGTGAGTCGGGTACGGGCAAGGAACTGGTGGCCCGGGCGATCCACAATTTGAGCGGCCGCAACGGGAAGCCGTTCGTGGCCGTGAATTGCGGGGCTCTGCCGGAGCAATTGCTGGAAAGCGAGTTGTTCGGCCACAAGGCCGGGGCTTTTACGGACGCCAAGCGGGACAAGCCTGGCCGGTTCCAGGCTGCCGACGACGGAACTCTGTTCCTCGACGAAATCGGCGATATGCCCCTGCCTCTGCAGGTCAAGATTCTGCGCGTCTTGCAGGAAAAGGTGGTCGAGCCTCTGGGCGCGGTGCGCGGTGTGCCGGTGAACGTCCGGGTCGTCGCGGCCACCAACAAGGATCTGGAGGAGATGGTCGCCCGTCAGGATTTCCGGGGAGATCTCTATTACCGACTGAACGTGGTTCGGCTGGTCCTGCCGCCCTTGCGGGAGCGTCCGGAGGACGTTCCGCTGCTGGTTGAGCATGTGGTCAAACGCCAAAACGTCTTGACCGGCAAGGACATTCAGGGGGTGACGGAGGAGGTGATGCGCCTGCTGGTGCGCCATCCGTTCCCGGGCAACGTCCGGGAGCTGGAAAACATCATCGAGTACGCGTTCATCCTTTGTCCTGGGGGGGTGATCAAGCCGGAGCATCTGCCCGAGGGGCTGTTTCTCGACACCCCGGCCACGCCGACCGTGACCATGTGCGGCACCATGGCCGATATCAAGCAGCAGGCCGCGGCCCAGGCACTGGCCCGCAACAACGGCCGGGTCATGGCCGCATGCCGCGAGTTGGATGTGTCCAAGGACACTCTGCGGCGGTTGCTGCGTCGGTGATGGTTAAATATCGTAACCGTTCAAAAACTTGAGGTAAACATGACCTGGATTCCCGCCTTCGCGGGAATGACGAGCTTGAAGAAGCGTGCCTATTGAAATCATTCCCGCGAAGGCGGGAATCCAGGTTTTTTTATACGTCATATCTGGAGATGCGCCTCGACCTTCCCTCTCCCTCCTCGTTTTATGCACTGCCGGTTTCTCATCATGAGGCCCGGCATCCATCTTCATTCCTCACGCATTGATCCGGGCGAATTTTTCGTCCATTGCTTTGCACCAGGCTAGTTGGTTTCTCCTTACGTGCTGGAACAAATGGTTATTTTTGCTTGGCATGCAATGTGCCAAGTGAAGGGATAAATCATCAGTGTGACTTTTTTCCCCCCGAAGCATTTCGGAGAAAGATCGATGCGAGTGTGTTTGGCCTGCTACGGGAACCGTATCGCAACATTACTGGATACGGCCACGTCGCTTCACCTCTATGATCATGAATGGTCAGATGAGGCGATGCGCGACATTCCGGAGCAGGTGCTACCGGAGTCGAGTCATGGGCCGGAAATGCACGTGTTGCCGAGTACGGTTCGTGATCTTGGTATGATGGGATTTGCGCGGACCCTGGTGCAGTTGGATGTCCAATGGTTGCTCTGTGGCGGCTTGGCCTGTTCGGACAGGGAAGTCCTGACTTTCGCCGGGATACAGGTGGAGCCGTGGATTGGTGGCAAAGCGAATGAAGTGGCGCAAGCCTGGTTTACAGGTCGCGTTCGGTCCTACAAAATGCCTGGCCTTGGAAGATGTGACTGTCCAGCAGGGCGAGGACGGCGACGAACAACTAGAAGGAGTTCGAAAATGCAGATGAAACGCATTGCGGTTTCCAGTGAAGGCCCTCTCCTGGACGACATGGTGGATCCACGGTTCGGCAGGGCGGCGGGCTTCGTCGTCGTGGAGCAAGTCGGAAACGCTTCAAGCTACATTGACAATGGCGCATCCCAGGTCATGGCCCAAGGCGCGGGGATCCAGGCGGCGCAAAATCTAGCCAATGCCGGGGTGGAAGTGGTGATCAGCGGGTTTGTCGGCCCGAAGGCTTTTCAAGCTCTTTCCGCCGCGGGAATCCAGGTCATCCAAAATGTGGAGGGCGTGACCGTGGGGCAGGCCGTGGAACGGTTCAAGCGTGGCGAACTGACCGTGGCCGATGCGCCCAACTCCCAGGCGCATGGTGGAGCAGGTCGAGGGAGTGGGCAAGGGAGCGGTCAAGGACGCAGCCAGGGAGCGCGGCGGTGATCTTCGCTGTTGCCAGCGGCAAGGGGGGGACGGGGAAAACCACGGTCACCGCCTCCCTGGCCGCCATTTGGGAGGGACCGCTGACTCTCGTGGATCTGGACGTGGAAGAGCCCAATCTGCATCTGTTCCTGAAGCCCGAGGTGGCACGGGAGACCGCGGCCATGCTGGAGGTTCCGGTCCACGATTCGGAAAAGTGCACCCTGTGCGGGGAGTGCGCCACGTTTTGCCAATACAAGGCCTTGGCAATCATGGGCAAAACCATGTTGTTCTATCCGGAAATGTGCCACGGTTGCGGCGGGTGTCTGAAAATCTGTCCCGAGAGTGCTCTCAGTCCGGGCGGACGGGAGCTGGGACAGATCGTCGAGGGCCAAACGGAGTTCGGACGTTTTGTGATGGGCCGGTTGCGGGTGGGTGAAGCCATGAGTCCGCCACTGATGCAGCAGGTCAAGCAGCGGGTAAAGGAGCAAACGAGTCATGCTGGGATGCCTAATGGCGTACTGGGCGATGTGCTGATTGACGCCCCTCCGGGGGTGAGTTGTCCGGCGATGCACGCCGTGATGGACGCGGACGCGATCCTGCTGGTCACCGAGCCCACGCCTTTCGGGCTGTATGATTTTCGTCTGGCCGTAGAAGCCTTTTCCGGGCTGAAAAAACCCATGGGTGCGGTGATCAACCGGGTCGGCATCGGGGACCAAGGCGTGGACGACTACTGTCGGGCCACCGGCATTCCAATCTGGGCCCACATTCCCAATAGCATCCTCGCGGCCAAAGCCTATTCGCGGGGGGAGATCGTCGCCAGAGAGCTGCCGGAACTGAAAATGATTTTTCAGGAGTTGAAAGAGCGGATGCGGGCCGCCGTCACCGTGTCCCGGGAGGTGGAACGTGCGTGAGATCGTGGTGATCAGTGGCAAGGGCGGCACGGGCAAGACCAGCATCACGGCAGCGTTCGCGCATTTGGCTGAAAGCGTCATTGTCTGCGACCTGGATGTGGATGCGCCGGACCTGCACATGCTGTTGGCCCCGGTTGTCGAGGAAGAGCATGCGTTTCGCTCCGGGCACGAAGCGGTGATCAATCAAGAGCGGTGCACGAAATGCGGCGTGTGCGCGGAACTCTGCCGTTTTGGGGCCGTGCGCGAAGACCAGGGGAAGTATGTCGTTGACTCGTTGCGGTGCGAGGGCTGCAAGGTCTGTGTCCATTTCTGTCCGGATCAGGCCGTGGATTTCGTGGAAAAGCATTGTGGGCAGTGGTTTTCTTCAACCATGCGTTTCGGGCCGATGATCCATGCACAGTTGTTTCCAGGGGAAGAAAACTCCGGACGGCTCGTGGCCCTGCTCAAGAAAGAAGCCCGCCAGCGCGCCAAAAAACAAGGACTGTCCCTGATCTTGTGCGACGGAACGCCGGGTATAGGGTGCCCGGTCATCAGCTCGCTTTCCGGGGCGAACCTGGCGGTGGTGATCACCGAGCCGACCCCCTCCGGACGTCACGACCTGGAGCGCGTGGCCGACCTATGCCACCATTTCCGCATCCCCGTGGCCGTAATCGTGAACAAGTTTGACCTGAATCTCGATAACAGCCGGGAGATCGGCGTGTACTGCCGCGAGCAGGGGCATGGCCTGTTGGGCATGCTGCCCTACGATGAGCAGATGACCAAGGCCATGATTCTGGGCAAGTGCATCACGGAAATGCCGGCCTCTCACTTTGGCGACGAATTGCGCGGGATATGGGAGAAGATTGTCGCCTATCCCGTTGGGCCGTTGCGTCTCGCTTAACTGTTGCAACGCAACGCGTATTGGTTTCTTAAATTGCTAACTGCTTCGATGAAATAAAGGAGATGACACCATGGACACGTTGATTATCGCCGTCCCGTCCGAAACCCCCGGCGGTCTGGATGCCGCCGTCGGGATGCATTTCGGCCATTGCGATCTGTACACCATCGTGGAAGCCAAAAACGGGGAGATCGTGGACGTGCGAACACTGCCCAACGTCCCCCACCAGCAAGGCGGCTGCATGGCCCCGGTCAATCACTTGGCCCGCAACGGCGTCAAGGTGCTCATTGCCGGGGGCATGGGGCTGCGGCCGTTGATGGGGTTTCAGCAGGCTGGAGTACGGGTCGTGCATGGTGGCGGCTTGCCTTCCGTGGGCCACGCCGTGCAAGCCTTTCTGACGGATTCCCTGCCGACCTTCAGCACCGAGAATACGTGCGGCGGGGGAGCACAGCACTAACCGATCTTCCTCATTGCCACGCAGATAATCCGACGTTTCTCTGTGCCGCTCTTCGCACGAAAAGCGTCGGATCATCTTTTCCATGAGGTACTATTGAATCGCCCTGTCGCGAAGTATCGGGGTCAAGGGAGGAGACGCATGCAGATACTGATAGCCACCAATCGTTCAGAGGAATTATTCGCTCGTTTTTGCGACGCGTTGCGACAAGAGGTGGAAAATGTGGAGTTACTGTTCACCCACAACTGGACCAACGTCCTGGCCGCGGTGAAGGTCATGCCGCCGGGATTCCTGATCCTGGACCAAGGCCTGCCCGAAGGCGAGACTTTGGATCTGGTGCGTAAATTGATGTCGGTGAACGTGGCGGTGAATTGTATCGTGATCACCGATCTGGACGACGAATCCTTTCACGAAGCTGGAGAAGGCCTGGGGATTTTCGCTCCACTGCCCGTGGAACCCAGCTTTGAGGACGGAGAGGCCTTGGCTCGACGTATAAAACGGTTTATAGGAGGCGCGGGCGTACCTGCCTTTTCATGATCCTGAACCCTAAACCCGAGAGTTTCCATGCCCATTCACGAATATACCTGCGCTTCTTGCGGGAAGATGTACGAGGCCATCCAGATAGGGAGCCGGCCACAACCGGGATGTCCGTTCTGCGGGGCGGAAGAGGCGACAAAAGTGCTTTCCGTCCCTGCCTCTGGCGTTGGTTCCGTCCGACAGGCCGTTCCTGGTCCGAAAGATCACGGATGCTGCGGGGAGCGGCCCGGCCAGAAGGGCTGTACGCCTGGTTCCTGCTGCGGCAGAAGCTGATCACTCCTCATCGAGCGAACCGCTGGAGCCGATTCAGGCTGAAAAGGGTTGAAAAGGCATGCGCGTCACTGTCCTTGTGGACAATAACACTCTGACGGACCGCTATCTCCTGGGTGAGCCGGGCTTGAGCATTCTGCTGGAGCACGAGGGGCGGCGGACCCTGCTGGATACCGGATACTCGGACGTCTTTTTGCGCAACGCCGCTAAGTTGGGTCAGGATCTGCTGCATTTGGACAGGGTGGTGTTGTCTCACGGTCACCTGGATCATTCCTGGGGCCTGACCGAACTGGTCCGCTTACGCACCGAGGCGGCAATCATGCGGCGCACTGTCCCGGAGACCGAATTGCTGGCCCATCCATTGGCCCTGCATGGCAAATACCGCGATCATCTTCCGGAAATTGGATCATTAATGGATGTCGAGCGCCTCGGATGTCACTTTCACCTGAATCTGCGCAGCCGCCCCATGCAGCTGGGTGGGGGACTCGTCTACCTGGGCGAGATCCCGCGACGGTTTGCTTTTGAACTTGTCGAGTCGAAAGAGAGGATGCACAGGACGCACGACGGACCGCAACCGGATGTCCTCTTGGACGATACGGCCCTGGCGTTTCGTTCCGCCAAGGGCTTGGTGCTGATCACGGGCTGCTCGCACAGTGGTATTTGCAATATCGCGGCCCAGGCAATGGCCTTGACCGGCGTGGATCGGGTCGTGGACATCATCGGCGGGTTGCACCTGCTTGGCGCCTCACGAGAGCGTCTGGAAGAGACAACGAATTACTTGGCCAACGTCGGACTCGAGGCCCTGCATGCCTGCCATTGCACGGACCTGGAGGCCAAGATCGCCCTGGCCGGACGGCTTCCTGTTCGGGAAACGGGCAGCGGGTTGATTCTGGAATATCCCGGGGAGGACGCGGCTTGAGTCGGCGCTTAGGTTCAGGGCGTTGCCGTTTCGGGCTTTTTAAGCGTCTGTATAGTTGCGAAAGGCGCTTAAAAAACCCAGGCCGCCCAATGCGGCCTGGGTTCAAGCGAGGGAGGCGGAACAATTTTTGGTTAATTCTCAGCCAGCCGGCTCTCCGAGATCGCCAGAATCGGCTTGATTATGTGATGTAAAGCCTGGGCCGTGGGGCCTTCCTGGTGGATGCGCAGGAAGGCGAAGCCTTCGTCTCCGGAGCGAACCACTTCCGGATCCAGGGGAATCCTGCCCAGAAACGGAACGCCCATCTCCTCGGCAAGAGCCTGTCCTCCTCCGCTGCCGAAAATATCATCCACATGACCGCAGTGGCCGCAGACATGGCCGCTCATGTTTTCCACGATGCCCAGAACCGGGTTGCCCACCTCGGAGCAAAAGGTCACGGACCTCCGGACATCATCCACGGCCACTTCCTGGGGGGTGGTTATGATCAGGGCCTTGGCCGACGGTCCCAGCAGCTGGAGCACGGACAAGGGCTCGTCCCCGGTCCCCGGCGGGCAGTCCACGACCAGGAAATCCAGGTCGCCCCAGGTCACGTCGCGCAGAAACTGCTTGATCATCCCCATCTTTACCGGACCACGCCAGATCACGGGTTCCCGGTTGTTTGGCAGCAAAAAGCCCAGTGACATGACCCACAAATTCGGACCGGCATTGATGGGCTCCAGACGTCCGGCGTCAATATGCGGGTGCTTTCCGCTCAGGCTGAGCAGTCTGGGAACGCTGGGACCGTGGACGTCCACATCCAGCAGACCGGTCTTCATTCCGGCCATGGCCAGAGCCTGAGCCAGATTTACGGCCACGGTGCTCTTGCCCACGCCGCCCTTTCCGGAAAGAACGACGATTTTGTTTTTGATCCGGGCAAGGCTGGCCAGGAGAGCTTTTTCTTCCTCGCTCTGCCCGGCGCAATCCTTGTCCGAACACGTCTCGCAATCATGGTCGCTCATGATGCGCATACTCCTGAATCTGATGGTTGGAGGGTGCGGGTAATCGGATACTGTCCAACATTTTTCGATGGCTATGACAGGTTCCAGCAACGATGTATCCGCAGGCGTCGTTGCCTGAGGCGGTTGCCGGGCATGGGTTTTGGGGTTGTCGACGCACCGGGCTCGCCAGATCCGGTAGGAACGGATGCCGACGCCTGAGCGGTGCTTCCGTCTTGCTGGTTGCGCGAGCCACTTTGGCTCCAATCTCGACCTTGACCTTTGCCTTGACCTCGTCCCATCCCCTGGCCGCCTTGACCGCGGCAACCGCCACGGCCTCGCCCTTGACCTTGACCCTGTGGGCAATTCCCATTGCCCAAGCCACTTATCGCGCCCTGTCCGGTGGGTCCGGTTCCATCACCTTTTGGCATGACAACCTCCTGTGTGCTGTTCCTTGATTGGGGTCTGTTGACCATGTAAAGGCTTAAACACAATCTGTGCCAAACGAAGAGGTGTAATTATTTTATGTGGATAGCGCGAAAAGATGGCAGGGTGATCGCAAACTGGGCTTGTAATGCGTCTTGGGGTGGATAATAGGCTATTTTTACGCCCTTGGAGCCCGCTATCAGAGTGGAGTTGTGGTAGCAGCACTATTCAAAGACTGATGCAACGGCATATGGCCACCGAGGTCCATGAAGACGGACCCATCGTCCATAGCTCCCGGATTTATTCTCTTGAAATGAAAGGGTGGAGCGAGGGGACGGAAGGCAATGAGATCGTCCCCTCGAAAAAACTATTATGCGCCGGACTCTTTCAGCTCGGGCGATCGCCGACTTGGACAAATCGCCGGTTGTTTCCGAGGCAGGGTGATGGTGAAGGTGCTGCCGTTGCCGGGTTCGGACTCCACGGCTATGGAGCCGCCGTGTTTTTCGATGGTCTGGTTGGAGATGAACAGACCCAGGCCGGTGCCCTTGCTGCCCTTGGAAGAGAAGAAGAGAGTGAAGATTTTGTCGCGGGTTTCCTTGTCCATGCCCTGGCCCTGGTCCTTGACCGTGATGACGACGTGGTCCGGGGTTCCCGAGGCTGAAAACTCGACCTGGCGTTGTTCGTCCGCAACTCCCTCGCAGGCATCCACCGCGTTTTCCAAAAAATTGACCAGGGCCGCGGAAAGGGCGGCGGCGTCGATCTCAAAGGAGCCGAGGTTCTCTTCGGCATGAAAGGAGAATTGGACGTCGGCTTTGTCCGATCGCGGGCGAATCAGTCCGGCCGTGTCGGCCAGGAATTTTGCCGCGTCGAGGTCCTGGACATCGAGGTCCCGGGACTTGGCGTAGTAGAGGATGTCCAGCACCAGCTTGCGGACCTTGCCGATGATGTTCTTCAGGGTGTTCATGGCGTCCGCGACCTGGTCGGGCTGATCGTTCTTCAGTCCGGATTCCAGGCGGTACATGCCGCCGTCCAAAGCCGTGAGCAATCCCTTGACCCCGTGGGACATGGAGCCAAGCATGATGCCCAGGGAGGTCAGGTGGTCCTGGAGACGTCGAATTTCGGTGATATCGGTGTACATTTCGATGACTTGGTGAATGTCACCATGAGCGTTGCGAATGGGCGAGGAAATCGCCAGCACGTTGAGCTGCTCGCCGTCCTTGGTGGTGACCACGGTTTCCATCTGATGCGACTCACCGTCCTGGAGCGTTTGCTGCATCAGGCAGTCCGCACAGGGTGCTTCCCGGCCCTTCTTCTCCCGATAGCACCTCAGCCCCTCGGCCTCGTTGAACTTCTCCTTGAAGCGGCGGTTGGTCTCCGCGACGGTGAAGTCCGGGTTTTGCACCGTAATATAGCAGGGGACCTCATCGAAAAGGCGCTGGTATTTGCGCTGGGTGGCCAACAGTTCATCCCGGAGGCGGCTGAGTTCCGTCATGTCCACGGCGATGCTCAGAACCAGTCCGACCTCCCCACCTTTGTCCAGGATCGGCGAGGTATGCGCCGTGACCGGGATCGGCGTTCCGTCCTTTCCGGCCAGGGTCGCTTTGAGGCGTTGACCGTTTCCCGACAGAAAGGTCGCCTGGACGGGACATTCGGAATCGGCGGAGGCCTCCTGGGCGTACATCTGGGGCGTGTTCATGCCGTTGCAATCGCCGATGCGCTCTCTGAACAGACTGTTGCAGGCGACGACCCGCAGGTCCTTGTTGTGCAGGGATACGAGGCAGGGCAGTTCGTTGAAGAGTCCGGTTCGGTTTTCCACCTCGGTGGTGATTCCGGATAAAAAATCACTGAATTTTTCCACCATTTGTCCGGCGGCGGTCTGGCGTTCCAGCTTGACAATGTGCTGGGTTTTTTCTTCCACGAGGCGTTCGAGGTTCTCCGTGTAGTTCCGTAGCTGGCGTTTCATGACGATCTTCTCCCGAACGCGGTTCAGGGAGATTTCCAGCACGTCGTCGTTGATGGGCTTGGTGATGAAGTCCGCGGCTTCGTGTTTCAGAGCCTCGATGGCCAGTTCCAGATCACCATGGCCGGTGATGATCACCACCTCCACGTCAGGATAGTCTTTCTTGAGCCGCCGCATCAGCTCGATCCCGTCCATGACCGGCATCTTGATGTCGGTGAGCACGATGGAGGGCTGGAAGTCTTGGAAGACTTGCAGCGCGACGCTTCCATTCTCTGCGGTCTTGACCTCGTACCCCATGTCTTCCAGGGTCAGTCCCAGAAACCGTCTGATTCCCTCTTCGTCGTCGACGAGCAGTAATTTATTGTCCGTGATCATGTTTGCTCCAAATCAAGGTGAAGGCGTAAAACGGGCCATGCAGAATATCCCGAGCCAAGAGGGCGGCTTTGTGCCGATCATGCCGAACCTTTCGTTTCCGAATCAGTCATGCCCTCGCAGACGGGTATCCAGAATCGGAATGAGGCCACACACGGAATGTGCTGAACAGCTCCAGTGGTGGAAGAAAAAGGAGTAAAAGGGACGGGCGGAAAAGGCAATCCACGCATGGCGAAAAAACACCCCGTGGATGATGGGAGGGCGATATCGGAAAGCGATGAAAATGAGGACGTCCGCCCTTGCTCCGCGGATGGAACAAGGGCGGACGATTATTCGAGGGACTGACTCAGCCGATGGTCTGCTTGACGATCTTCAACAGTTCGTCGCGGTCAAAAGGCTTGGTCAGGCTGGCGACGGCCTTTTGGATCGCATACTGGTTTGACGGCAGGCCGCTGATCACGATGATCGGGATTTTCTTCAGTTCCGGGTTCTGGGTCAGTTTGCGGTAAAAGCGTGGACCCCATTCATTGGGCATTTCCAGGTCAAGGGTGATCAGGTCCGGTTTTTCCTTGGCCACGATGTCGTGGGCCTCGGAGCCGTCGTTGGCTTCCACGGTTTCATAGCCGTTGTCCTTGAACAACTGGGTCAGGTACGAGGTGATTTCCTTGTCGTCGTCGACGACCATGATTTTCTTCGCCACTGTACACCTCCTGGTGAGATTCGGAAGGAACTTCCAATCCTTGAGGTTGCCGAAATCAACGAGAGCCTGGCATACATGCAAAGGTATTTCGTCTCGCATGCGATGCCCTACAATTCCACCGCCCGGGTTCGGAGACATCGGGCGGTGGACGCAATGCTCGCAATACTTCTAGACCTTGTCCGGCCTGTTTACGCTGACCACCGGGCAGTTGGCCCGAAGGATCACCTGTTCCAGGGTCGAACCCATGCTGGCCAGTTCCGGATCCAACTCTGTGGTGTTGTGGGCCAGGACAATCAGGTCGGCCATGCGTTCTCGGGCGATCTTGACGATTTCCACGTAGGGATTGCCTTCCCAGACGTCGACTTCAAAATTCTTGAAATCGCCCATCTTGGGGCCGTACACGTCCCGCAGGCGTTTGCGAAGCGTGATCAGTTTGTCCTCTATATCGCTCTGGGCCAAGACCTTGCTGGTGATGTCCAGGGCGTGAAACAGGGTCATTTCACAATCGTACTCCTTGGCCATGGAAAGGGCGTACTTGAAGGCGCTTTCCGACTGCTTCGAGAAGTCCGTGGCAAAGACGATATGGGAGAAGCCGCCCATATACGATGCGGATTCGCGGTGCACGGTCATCACCGGGCACTTGGCGGCCTTGGCCACGCGTTGCAGGGTGCTACCGGGGTAGCCCTTGGAATAGATGGAACTGGAGTCGCCGGAATGCGCGCCCATGATGATCATGTCCGCATCTTCGCTGCGGGCCGCCCGGAGGATTTCCCTGTGTGGCAGGCCTGTTGCCAGAAGGATACGCGAGCTTTTGCATTCCTCAAGCTGCTTGGCGTAGGTGTTTTTCAGTTCTTCCTCGACCCAGGCCATGTAGTCGTCGTCGACCTCCACGGCCTCCTGGGAGCGCACGTCGCTGACCTCCTGATAGGAAAAGCCCTTCTTGGGCACGCCGGCGACGTGAAAGAGCAGCAGTTCCGCATCGTACCGTTTGGCCATCTCAAAGGCCACCCGCGCGGCCCCAAAACTTGCCGGAGAGCCTGTGGTCGCCAAAAGAATCTTCTTCTTCATGAGTTACCTCGTATGTGCTGACTGTTGGTGCGACAAGGCAGAATTTATTCCTCTTCGCCTTCCTCATCCTGGGGCTTGAGGTGATCCGGGACGATCATCATTTTGATCACCAACGGCTTGAGGAAGGACCAGCGCAGGCCCATGGGATATTCTTCTTCCAGGTCGCGGATGGCGTCCCAGCAATTGTGGCAGGGGGCGACTACGAGCTTGCACCCTGTGGCTAAAATCTGCTCCCTCTTTTTAAGCAGAGCAATGTTTCGCTGGGGGCGATACTTCCCGATGCCGTTGAATCCGCCGCCGCCGCCGCAGCAGTAGTTGTACTCCTTGTTTGGGGCCATTTCCACGAAATATCCCGGCTCCACGATATAGCTCATGATTTCCCGGGTGATGTTCTTCAGACCCTGGTTGCGGACATAGTTGCAGGAATCCTGCAGGGTGACCGGTTCCTTGATCCGTTTGGTCGGGTCGATCTTGATCCGGCCGGTGCGCAGCATCTCGGCCAGCCATTCCACGTAGTGGATGTACGGCCTGGGCGGCTGGCCGTCTTCCCGACCGGCCCAGTAGGGCCCTTCGATGACCGTGGCCCGGTGGGCGTGGCCGCATTCCGTGCCCACCACCCGTTTGGGACGTAGCCTCTCGATGGCGTCATAGACATGCAGAACTTGTTGCTTGCACCCTTCCCAGTCGCCGGCGAACAGAGTCAGTGAGGTCTGCTCCCAGCCTTCGGAGGGCATGGTCCAATTCTCGCCGGCCACGTGGAACAGGATGGCCGCCTCGGCGATGTCTTCCGGGTAGTGCTTGGCTTCGCGGGCATTGATGGTGTACATGATGTCCGCGTCTTCCTTGTCCATGGGAATTTCCAGACCGGGCCACTCC
Source organism: Desulfonatronum sp. SC1 (assembly GCF_003046795.1). Classification (NCBI taxonomy): domain Bacteria; kingdom Pseudomonadati; phylum Thermodesulfobacteriota; class Desulfovibrionia; order Desulfovibrionales; family Desulfonatronaceae; genus Desulfonatronum; species Desulfonatronum sp. SC1. The sequence continues at coordinate 103,537 of NZ_PZKN01000010.1, forward strand.
TCGGAGTTCTCGTCGGCCATCCATTCGCAGGTGTCAACCCAGTCTTCGGTGGTCACGTCCATCTGGGCCTTGTAAACCCGGTGCATCCCGGAGCCGATCTTCAATTCCCAGGGCACGAACCCCTGGGAGAAGAGCAGGCCGCGCAGGTAGGAGAACATCACGCCCATGTCGATGCCGTGGGGGCAGAACTGGCCGCAGCGGTTGCAGCAGGTACACCAGCTCCAGGCGATGTCCATGCACTTGCGCATGAAGGCGTTGTCCACTTTCCCCTTGCGCTTGACGAGTTCACCCAGCGTGGCGTGGATCTTGTAGGACGGTACCTGCTCCGGAACCCTGTCGTTGACCTGGTACAGGAAGCAGCTTTCCGCGCACAGTCCGCATTTGGCGCAGATGTTCAGCCACGTTTTCAGGCGCGACTTCATGGTGTTTTGGATCGTGGACCAGAGCTTGTCCGTGTCCACGTCCAGTTGTTCCATTTCCGCGTAGTATTGCTTGCCGCTCTTGTCCCCGAGCGTTAGCTTGAGCTGCTCGTCGGTGACAATGGGCTGCTTGTTGCAAAGAATTCCTTCGGGCATTGTATTCTCCCTCTCGTTGAGCTTGTATTTCCCAGACGCCTACCAGGTCATCTGGGTGCCTTTCATCCCGCCACGCTTGATGCCGTAGTCCATGCCCAGTTGCGCGCGGGACAGGAAGAAGAGAACCACGTGGTTCAGCTTGGTGAAGACCAGGCTGAGCAGCCAGACGTGGCCGGTAATGATGTGGATGAGCAGCCAGAAGTCGTAGTTGCCCACGTTGTACCTGGCGATCAGGCCGGTCAGGAAAGGTGACACGGCGATGACGATCAGCATGTAGTCGTAGGCCGAGGTGAGGATTCTGACCTCGGGATAGGCGATCCGGCGTAGGACCAGGAATATCCCGCCGATCACCACGACCCAGGACAGAAAGTCGGCCAACCCGGAGGAAATCCCGGGCAAGCGAATGCCCCAGCTGTCCTTGAGCATGATGTTGTGCGCCTCGAGAAAGATCGGCGTGAACAGCAAGCCGATGTGAAAGCTGAAAAAGAGCAGGGTGAACAGCGGCTTGGCCCGCCAGCCGTGGGAGCCCCAGGGCAAAATCCAGAAAAAGATGGATCTGGCGGCCCCTTTCAGGCCGTGCTGCATGTTAGGCCGATAGCCCACACGGTCCAGTCGCCAGTCCAGGCCGCGGATGTACGTCACCACATGGTACGTCAATCCAACGACCACGACCAGGAACGTGATCCAGACCATGGGTCCAGTCAAGAAATTATACATATGCGTCTCCTCGAGCATCACTTATGTTGTTGCAAACCGGACGGTATTTCGTCCGTCGATCCAGAGGGTTGGGATCATGAGCAATCGGGCACGTTTCGCGGGTATCCGGCACGTACAGTCCGTACCGGATACCCGCTCGACCGCTTCGCTAATGCCCATGGCCATTGTCATGTCCCTCGCCGGTCCGGTGAGGGTTGTCGATGGGTTTCTTTTCACCCATCAAGAACTGCCACCAGAGTACGGCACCGACCAGTATCCCGCCCATGAGCAGGTAGGTCATGGTCTTGGTATGCATGAAAAACTCGTGCATCGAGTTGAATTCCATTGGTATAGCCTCCCTTATGCTCAGTGTTGGCCTTTGTAATTAGGGTGCTCGAAAAAGACGGGCATCCTGGTGGAGACGAATCGGAACACGACTACGCCCACGGTGACGATGAACACGGAGATGATGATTTCCATGATGTGGGGGAAGTACTTGTCCTCGGAGGGCAGGTGGTAGTTGAACGCGACCAGGGAAACGTTGAACCGGTTCAGAACGATGCCCAGAACGGTCAGAATCGCCGTCCACTTGATCAGGGCGAAGTTCTTGTCCCGCGCGCCCACGGCGTATAGGAAGGCCGGCAGGGCCACGAAGCAGAGCATTTCCACCAGGAACCACGCGCCGAACCCGCTGGCCAGGTAGCTCCAATTGTTGTCATAGGTCAGGCCGATCATCTTCAAGGCAAAGTAGCCGAACAGCACCCAGGAACAGCCCTTGGCAAAGCCGAGGACCACGTCGTCGTGGTTCCTGTTGTATTCGCTGTCCATCATCCGGTGCAGGTACTTGTGCGACAAGGAGCCCTCAAAGATGACCATGGACAACCCGGCCGCGATGCTGGAGACGAAGAAGAAAACCGGAAGATAGGCCGAGTACCACAAGGGGTGCAGCTTGGACGGGGCAATGGTGTACAGCGCGCCCAGCGAGGACTGATGCAGCGTGGAGAGAACCACGCCGAAGATGACCAGCACCAGGGTCATTTTGACCAGGACATCCCGCAGCTTCCGCCACCCGGCCCATTCGAACAGGGTGGGCAGGAACTCCATGAACAGGACGGTCAGGTACAGGAACACGCACAGGCCTACTTCGAAGAGCAGCGAGGTCGTGCCCTGCTGAACGAAGATCGGGTAGGGCAGTCGCCAAGGGCGACCGACGTCGTAGTGCAGGGCCAGGACCACGAGGGCGTAGCCCAGGAAGGCGGTCAGGACCGCGGGGCGAACCGCGGAATGGAATTTCTTGAAGCCGAAGACGTAGCAGGCCGCGGCTGTGGTGTAGCCGCCGGCCGCCAGGGCGACGCCGCAGAGCAGGTCGAAGCTGATCCAGATGCCCCAGGGGTAGTTGTCATCCAGGTTGGTTACGGCCCCGAGCCCGCTGGAGAAGCGGATCACGGTGACGATCAAGCCCGCGATGATGATCAGGCCGGTCACTATATTGAATGGCGTCAAATACGACTTGAAGTCGTCATTGGTCACGGTGCTCATTTGCCCTCCTCCTCGTCCGTTGCGCTCGCTTCAGCCGCTTTGAGTTCTTCTTCCTTCTTGGCCAGAGCTTCCTTGACGGCCTTTTTCACTTCGTTATCCACGCGGCGGTTGGCGGACTCTTCCGCCTTGGCCAGAGACGCGTCCAAGTTTTCCTTGGCCTCGGCCTTGGCTTTGGCCAGGGCGGCGGACACGGCCTGCTGCTGCTCCTGGGCCGCGATTTTTTCCTTGCGCTTGTTGATGGCGTAAATCCCACCAAGCAATACGGGCCAGACGCCCACCACCACGGGGACCGCGGCCAGTGCGCCGGCGGTGAGTTCCGGAGCCGACTTGGTGCCCAGATCCTCGCGCAGACCAACCTGGGAGAAGGGGGTGCCGGAAATGTACAACCAGCTGGTGCCGCCCATTTCATGCTCGCCGTAGATCTGCTCCACGTAGCGGCCCGGAAAGGCGGCGAAGCGGCGGCGGGCCAGATTGAGCAGTTCGTTGCGGGGACCGTAAATCATGGCCTCCATGGGACATTCCTGCACGCAGCCGGGCAGGCGCAGTTCGCCGGAGCGCATCTGCGGGCCGCACAGCGTGCACTTCATCACTCTGGGGGTGAAGGCCTTGTGGTATTCGTAGGTTGGAATTTCAAAGGGGCAGGCGATCATGCAGTATCGGCAGCCCACGCAGACGGTGTCGTCGTAATCCACGGCACTGTCGGGTTTCTTCTGGAACGCGCTGACGAAGCACGAGGAGGCGCAGGCCGGTTCCAGGCAGTGGTTGCATTGGTTTTTACGGTATACGGGGCCGCTGGGGGTTTCGAACTTGTTGACCACGGTGAAGGTGGCCGAGTCCGTGCGCCGACGGGTGGTCAAGATTTCCAGGTTGTCGAAGGGCACTTCAGGCTCAGGAAGACTGTTGACCTTGTTGCAGGCCAATTCGCACTTGCGGCAGCCGATGCACCGCGTCCCGTCGAACAGCACGCCTGGAGTGGTGTGATAGCCTCTGAAGTCCTTGGCCGCGGCCCGGGCGGTGGCCGGTACGACGGCCGGAGCCGCCAGCCCGGCCCCGGCCGCGCCCATCAATCCGAGGAATGATCTGCGTTTCATATGTTGGTTCTCCTTACGAGCTGTCAGTTCTCTTTCTGTTTGTGGCAAGAGGTGCAGTCCGTGGCCGCGGGCTTTTCCAGGCCCATCTCCGCGTGGCAGGACATGCACTGGATGTGGTAGGCGGCCAAAAGACCCGGTCGGCCAAGGCGCCCTTCCTGTGAGCGCTGGTCATGGCAGGATTGGCAGCTCGGCGGGGTCTTGGAGAGAGGGCTGTTGTGGTGGCAGCCCTGGCACATGGTCACCGGAGTCGCGTGGAAGGAGGTGGCCAGGGAGTCGTCCTTCATCTTCTCCATCATGCTCATGACGATCTTGCGGTGGGGCAGTTCCGCAGGCTGGTACTCATCGGCCAGAACGTCGATCTTGACCACGTCGGGAATGTCTTCTTCGGCGATCAGCAAGGCTTCCTTGGGACGCAGGTCGATGAGCCGTTGGGCCAGGGCGGCGCGGCCTTCCTTGTCCTCGGGAACGATCACCGGCTCTCCGGCGGGCTGTCTGCCGTCGGTCTGGGCCGGAATGAGCATCTCGGTGTAGTCCGCGTAATCCGTCGTCTGATGCCCGTCGGGACGCTGGGCGAGAATGTCCGGGTTGACGTGACACAAGGCGCAGCTGGAAGCCGGGGGCTCGGTTCCCTGGGGCATGGCGGCGTGGCAGCCGGCGCAGGAGGGATCCTGCTTCATTTCGTTGTGGCAGCCCACGCAGCTGGACTTACTGTCCGGGGCATGCATGGCCCGCTCCAGGGTGATGTAGCCGCCCTGCTCCGAACCTTGCAGAGTGTGACAGTCCGTACAGGAACTCTTCAGGGTCTCGTGGTGGCAATCTCGGCAAGCATCCGTGGCCTGTTCGTGCAGTTCGTGGTTGAAGGGTACGGGGTACATCAGGGTCGGCCGAGTGGCGTCCTCGGGCAACTCGGGCAGTTTGGCCGCCAGCAGCACGGCATCGGGCTGGTTGCGGGGCAGGCGAGGTAACACGCCGTCCATTTCTTCCAGCTTTTCGGCGAATTTGGCTTGCATTTCAAGGCGTTGCGGCCCGCCGTGACAGGAGGCGCAGTCCAAGGGACCGTTGCGCTCGGCCTGGGCTTCCTTGTTCTCCAGGTGGCAGGTTACGCACTGGCCGTGGAAAGCCTCGGAAAGGTTGGCCTTGACGGGTTCTTGGGGGTCGGCCGTGTGACAGGAGCGGCACCCTTCCTCGGCGAACTGGATGTAGACGAGTTCCTGCTTGTCCTCGTCATATTCGTGGTGACACTGTCCACAGTTGGTGTCCTTGCCTTCGTCCTTGGCGATCAGGTCCGAGTCCCAGTGGATATAGTGCAGCATGTTGTCCATGCCGCCGGAAACCCAAGCTTGGGTGTGGGGCGCTGGTTCAACATGGCACTTGCGGCATTCGCCGATCTGAGGGCCGGGATTGGCCATCCGCGCCTTGGCGTTTTCCGCGTGACAGGCTGTACAGTTGTCGTGATACAGGTCCTTCAACCGGTTCGCGGCGGGGTCCTCGAGGCGCATGTATTTGTAGGAGATCGTGCCGCTGTCGTCCTTGATGTGACAGGCCGCGCAGTCCTTGCCCTGTTCCGCCAGGACTTCGGTATGCGCATCGTGTAAAAATTGAACGGCTGGGGCCTGTTTCGTGGTCTGTTTGGCTATGGCCTGGATCATGATCAAATCGGCCCTGCCGGAATCCTTTCCGGAAGAGCTGATCATGCTCATCACGTCGGCCTGTAGAAAAAGCACGCAAACCAAAACGAACAGGCACCCGGACAAGCCCAGTACTAGTTTCCTGTATGCCATGAAAATCGCTCCCTTTTTCTCAATTTATCGAGCGGAGTTGCTTGCGGTGGTGAAAAAAAACGCCTTTGCCGGATGACGAGTACTCTATGATTTTTACTTATGTTCACTGTTTCACATGTACGCTCCTTTGACATGAACAACGTCGCTCCTCGAACCGGAATCAGCGGAACGAGGTTCTGAACCCCTTGGGCCGAAAAAGACAAAAACCCCTCCGGGTTTGAGGGGATTTCGACAGTAAAGATCACGCACCGGCCCCCCGGCCTCCCCGTATTCTTCGCGTTATCATCGCGTTCCATGTGAACCGTCCGCGTGAAGGCCGGACGGCTTGCGGGTGAACTTGGGGGAGGCTTCCGGATACCTGAAAAACCTCTCTGAAAGGCGGGTTTTTAAGTAGGACTTGCTAGATGAGCCGGGGCGTGTTGTCAAGGCGTGGGCGCTGTTTGTGAAAAAGAGAGCGTAAGACTTCAGTGTCTATATGTATGATTTTCTTTATCAATTACAGGTAGCTTCCAAAGCCACCCCTGGTTGGAACTCCGTTGCAACGGGTGACTAGGTGAGGCCTTCGGGTGCGGGGGCAAGGGCAGGGCATGTATCCCCCGAGGTGGGCTGGGGATTAGGTCATGGAAGGGAATCCTTGGGATCGGAAAGGATCTCGACGGCCTGAGGAGAGTGTTCAGGGCCGGCAAACCTGGAACTCGCGGTCAACCGGGCTCCGGCGACTCCAAATGCCAATCCGGCCGCGGCCCCGATCAGGGCGTTGAGATCCTCGGAGGGAAACGGCGTGATCCAATACGCGCCGAGAGCACCGCACAGCATGCCCAGCAAGGGAATGCCGAACAGCACGGCGGGAGCGGCCACGGCGGCTCGGGACGAGTCCACGATCCGGACATGCCGGCCGACTTCGGCATCGACGGTATTCACGACCGTCAGGATGCGCGTTGGGGGGGAGTGGTCCCGGACCTGAGGAGTTGAGCAGGAGCAGGCGGCGCATTGCCGGGATTCACGGATCTGAACCCGGGCCATCCGGCCTTGTCGGGAGAGGACGATCCCGGTGCGCCCCGCGCAGGGGCGCACCGTTTCGGGGGCAGCGTCATTTTCCAATGCAGAATTTGCTGAAGATGGATTCCAAGACATCCGTCGATGTTATTTCTCCGGTTATTTCAGCGAGGATGACGCTGACGGACTCCAGACGAACCCCGAGCAGGTCATAGGGCAGATCCGCATGGATGTCGGCGCGCAGAAGCGTCAGTTCCTGGTCCGCCCGTTCCAAGGCCAGCGACTGGCGCAGGTTTGGAGTCAGGGTGTCCGGACGGGGCGTCGGGGCTTTGCTCGTGAGCATGGAGCGCATGGCGTTCTGCAACGCGTCCAGACCCTGACCGGTCTTGGCCGAGAGGTGAACCACGGCATAGCCGAGCCGGGCCAAGGCGACGACGGGTTCAGGAGCAGCCGGGGGAAGGTCGGCCTTGTTGGCCACGACCAGGGTTTTGGAGACGGGGAAGATTTCAAGGATCGATTTGGGTTCCGGTAATTCTTGATTCAGGTCGGCTGCCGGTTGCCTCGCCGAAGGCGTTTCCGGAGGGAATGCGGCCTGGAAGGTCGCAGCAAGCCCCTCGCCCTGGGTTGCGTTGTCCATCACCAGAAGGATCACGTCCGCCCTCTCCTGGAGTTCTCGAGCCAGGGACAAGCCGGCCCGTTCCACGGCGTCGGCGTCCTGACGTACGCCGGCGGTGTCCACCAGCCGAACCTCGAGCCCCTGGAGAAAAAGGCGTTCCTCAAGATAGTCACGGGTCGTTCCGGGGGTGGCGCTGACAATGGCCCGCTCCCGACCCAGAAGCAGGTTGAGCAGGCTGGATTTGCCCGCATTCACGGCCCCGGAAAGAACGCATAGTGCCCCATCGTTCCAGATGCGGTTGCGGCGGGAGTTGTCCAGGACGGCGCGGATTTGATCTCGGATGCGCTCCACGGCGCGTAAAAAATCTTCCGGCGCGAGACATTCCAGATCCTCTTCCGGAAAATCCACCGCGAGACACAGTTGGGCCCGGAGTTCCTCCAGGGTGGATCGCAGGTCGTGGAGCCAGGAGCTCAGGGCTCCGGAAAGCTTGGTTTGAGCCAGGAGAGAAGCCGATGGAGACGTGGCGGCGATGATTTCGGCCACGGCTTCGGCCTGGGTCAGGTCCATGCGGCCGTTGAGAAAGGCGCGTTGCGTGAACTCGCCCGGACCGGCGGGAAGGACTCCCTGGGCCAGGATGGACTCCAGGACGGCTTGCAGAACCACCGGGGCCCCATGGCAGTGGATTTCCACCACGTCCTCCCCGGTAAACGATCCCGGGCCGGGCATGAAGGCTGCCAGAACCTCGTCCAGGATACGCCCGTCCTCGCCCAGGATGTGCCCGTGGTGCAGGTGATAGGGGCGAAAGTCGGTGAATTTCGGATGGAGCGATGTGAATCGGGCCAGGACGGCGACCTTGGCCCGCGGGCCGCTGACGCGGATGATGCCCACCGCGCCGTGGCCGAGAGGCGTGGCCACGGCGGCGATGGTGGAGATGGCTTCCTGGGCCGAAGCGGTCATGAATCTTGCTGTGGCAGGCTCTCGGCTTTGGCGTCGTCCTGGGAAGGAGGGGCCTTGGCAATGATCAGGACGCGTTTTAACGGCCCGTCGCCCTTGCTCTTGGTCTGGATGTCCATGACCGTCTGCAGGGCCATATGGACGATGCGGCGTTGATAGGAGGGGAGTGGCTTGGTGCTTTGCGGTGATTGCGTGGACTTGGCCTTTTCGGCCAGGGTCACGGCCAGGGCGCTGAGTTCCTGGTCCTGGCGCTCCCGGAACCCGTCGGCGTCGAGCATGATCCGCACGGCGCTGGGCCAGCGGCGGGCAACGATCCGGTTGACGACGTATTCCACCGCTCCGAGCACCTGTCCGTCGCGTCCCAGGAGTCGGTCCATGTCGTCGGAGGATTTTATGGTGGCCTTGATCAGATCGGACTGATGCTCAACCACGACCCGAGGGTTATCCACGATGGCGGCGGTGATCCGTTCCGTGACCGCGCGGATCATGGTTTCCAACTCTGACAGCCGGACTCGGGGTTGGGCCTTGATCCTGGCTTTTTTTACGCCCACCAGCCCGAAGATCCCGGCTGAACCGCCCTCCACTATCGTTATTTCCAATTCATCGCGGACACAAGAAAAAAACGAACAAGCCTCTTCGATGGCGTCATCGACACTTTTGCTTTGAAATTCCTTTGGCTCACTCATGTTGACGTTGGTCTCCTTCACCATCGGTGGACGGCCTGGCCGCGACCGATGGACGAACCGGCGACGGTTGGGGCCTACGACTTGGCTGGTTCGCGCATCACCCACCACTGTTGGGCGATGGAGAGGACGTTGTTCACCAGCCAGTAGAGGACCAAACCCGACGGGAAAGTTAAGAACAAAAAGGTGAAAATGATCGGTAAAAACAGCATGATCTTGGCCTGCATGGGGTCCCCCGGAGCGGGGGTCAGCTTTTGCTGCAGGAACATGGTCGCCCCCATGATGATCGGGGTGACGTAGTAGGGGTCACGGGCCGAAAGGTCGGCCAGCCAGATGATGTCCGTGAACGGAACATGGGTGATGAACGGGGCGTGGCGCAACTCGATGGCCCCCATCAGGGCCTGATACAGAGCGATGAACACCGGAATCTGCACGGCGATGGGGAGACAGCCTCCAAGGGGGTTGACTTTGTAAGTCTTATAGAGCTGCATCATCTCTTCGTTCATCTTCTGACGATCGTCTTTATGCTTCTCGCGCAGCTTGAGCATCATGGGTTGCAGCTTCTTCATCTGCTGCATGGACTTGTAGCTCTTCTGGGACAAGGGGAAGAAGATCAGCTTGATGACCAAGGTCAGCAGAATGATGGCCAGCCCATAGTTGTGGACGTACCCGTGGAAGAAGTTCAGCACTTGGATCAACGGGCTGGCGATGAGGTCGAACCAGCCGTAATGCAGGGCTTCGAGCAGGTTTCCGGGAGCGACCGAGAGAGCTTCCCGTTCCCGCGGGCCGAAGTAGTAGGTGGACCGAAACTGCATTTCCAGTTGGGAGTCCAGGAAAAAGTTTCTGGTTTCCATGACCAAGCGGTGCATGCCATCTTCAAGACGCGCCTTGAACACCGGGTCGGAAAAGCCGGGGATCACGGCGGCCAGAAAGTAATTGCTCTGGACCGCGCCCCAGCGGACCGCCGTGTCGGAACGGATGCCCGGCAGCAGGTTCTTGTCCTTGCGCTCCTTTTCCAGTCCACCGATGTCGTAATACATGACCTGGGTCGGGGTGTAGCGGTCCTGGATGGCGCTCAAGGGTTCGCTGGCCATGGTGAAGCCGAGGGTGGCGCCGATCTGGTTGGGTGAGTGGTTGCGGACCTGAAGATGTTCCTCGATCAGGTAGTTGTCTCCAGTGAAACTGAAGGTGCGGACCAGTTCCAGTTGTCCGAAGCGGCCGGTAAACGACAGGGAGCCGCGTTCACCACGGGTAAGGTCCAGGTTATGCCCTTCGACGGTCCACTCCCCCTGCATCCATGTGGGTTGGTCGTTCCAGAGCAAGCCGAGAGGCCGCTTGCGCGGGTCAGGAGAGTCGACCAAGTCTACGAAAGGGGCGTTCGACTCGATGGTTTGGCGGTACTGAAGTAGCTTGAAATGTTCCAGCACCCCGCCCTCGGAGTTGAAAACCGCTTCGAAAAGCGGGCTGCGAACCGTGATCCGCTGTCCGCGGGGCGTCGCCGAGCCGATAAATCCCAGGTCGAGCGGTGTTTCCGGTTGGACGTCTGGCCCTGCTTCCGGTTCTCCCTCCGTTTGGTCCCTGGGAGCGATGGGTTGAGGAGCCAGGGCCGGGTCGATGGGCTGGATTTCCGGGAGCGGTCGTGTTTCTGGTCGGGACTCAGCGGTGGAGGAGTCCGGTTGCGGAGTTGGTTGCTGAGGAGGAGAGAACATCCAGCTCCAAAGGACCAGAAACAACAAGGAAACGGTGATTGCCAGGAAAGCTCTTTTGTGATCCATGATTCAGGAATTGGGGGGGTTGAGGTTTGCGACGGCCGACGGGGATGGAACAGCGGCGGGCCTATATGCCGTGGACCGGGGTTCCGGAACCGGGTCCAGCCCGCCTGCACAAAAGGGCTGGCAGCGCAGCAAGCGCCATGCGCTGAGCATGGTTCCCTTCACAAGGCCGTGCGTTTCCAGCGCATGCTTGGCGTATTCCGAACACGAAGGAATGAAGCGGCAGCTGGGAGGGAGAAGAGGGGAAACGACGAGTTGATACCCTCGGATCAGCAGGATAAGCAAGTAGCGCATGGCGATGAACGTAAGGTCAAGGTTGGGGCGTGACCCAGAGGGACCGTCCAGGGCGGGGCTCATCTCACAGAGGAGAGCCAGCGGTTGTCGACCCGGAATCCCGACGAACCCTCTGCATGACGCCTCGGAAATCCTTCTGGATGTCGGCAAGCTTGAGTGGGCTGATATTGATGCCTCGTTTTACGACCACGACGACATCAACATTGTCCGGGAACAGGTCACGTCCAAGGCGGAAGGCTTCGCGAGTTAAGCGCTTGATGCGGTTGCGCCGGACCGCCGTGCCGATTTTGCGGCCCGCGGCGATGCCCAGGCGCGGCCCCCGAGCCGGGCAGGGCGCGGTATCTGGCAGAAAAAAAAGGAGGAAATACCGGGAATGGTATTTCCTGCCTTTGGTGTAACACTGCGTGAATTCCGCGCGTACCCTGATCTTGTCCGCGGGCCTGAGCGTTAAACGCCCAGCCGTTGGCGGCCTTTTGCGCGACGGCGGCGGATAATGGCTCGTCCGTTCTTCGTCTTCATGCGCGTCAGAAAACCGTGGGTGCGCTTGCGCCGGGTATTGCTCGGCTGATATGTCCGTTTCATGGTACTCTCCTTCGTCCTGCATGGGATGCAAATAAGTAGCTTTGGGCTGCGTCGTGATTAAAACGAGAAAGTTCGTGCCTTCCTTGAATCAAGGCCCGGTATCTCGCCGGTATCTCGCCAATATTTCGCCAGTATTTCAGAAGTTACGCCGAACCGGTATGTTCGGATGCCGAGGAATCTCATGCTTTCGTTCGGAATTACGACGCACGTCGTCAACTGTCGAATTCGATTCCTTACAAAGAGGCGTCCGTGGAGTCAAGGCGTTGGTCGACAAGCAGGAAAAAACGGGATCATTTCTGGAGGGCGCACGCGAGGGTCGTCACCAGAAAATACGGACGCTCCCAACTCCCGACGTTGGCCGGGGTCAGGCCCAAACGTCGCCATGTGCGGGCGTGCTCGCGTCCGTGGCCCCAGAATTCGGCGGCGAAGCGTCTCGGAATGTACATTTGTCGTGGGACTTCGGGCAGTGCGGTCATGGCTTGGGTGAGCCATGACCGCAGGGCGTGGGATTTGACCATGTGCCCCAAGGCCGGGTGCCAGGGGCCGGCCTGGATGGCTGGAGTCAGCGCTCCCTCCGGGGCAAGCCCGATTCGGATCACTGGTATGCCCTGTCTCCAGAAGGAATTCAGGGCCCGGCTAACGGCCCAGACCGTTATGGGCAAGGACCAGGTGCGATAGGAGCCCTCGCTGTGGGCTTGGCTGAGCGGGGTGCCGCGTAACACGAGGCAGGGGTAGATGCGCACGGTTTCTGGGGCCAGAGCGCGGGTTTGGTCGACGTCCCGAAACCATCCGGAAATGGTCGAACCCGGCAGGCCGGGCATCAGTTGGACGCCCAGCTCCAGGCCGGACTTGCGAACCGCGAGACAGGCCTTTACGGCGGTTTCTCCGTCGTAGCCTCGTCGGGATTGGCGCAGGACGTCCGGCTCGAAGCTTTGAATCCCCAGTTCCACCATGTCCAGGCCGATTCCGCGCAGCCAAAGCAGGTGCTTCGCATTGACGCAGTCCGGACGGGTGGAACAACGGATATGGGTGATGGTTCCATCTGCTCGATGCGACTGCGCGGTCTTCAGGAAGAGTTCTTGCCACTCCATGGGCAGGGCCGTGAATGTCCCTCCGTAAAAGGCAACGCCGCTATTTTTCGTGCCGGTTGTCGTCAGTTGTTGAAGGCTTTGGACCATATTGGCATGGATTGCTTTCAGCGCCGGTTCTCCAGCGGCGGTTTCAGCGCCGCTGGTCATGCCGGTCTGGAGGTGCTGAGCACAGTAAATGCAGCGGTACGGGCACCCGTGGTAGGGCAGGAAAACCGGGATGATCCGAAGACGTTTTCTGGCGGGTTCCGGGTGAAAAAGACGCAGCCGGTTCATGGTGTTGTCTAGGAGATGTTGCAAAGGGAGTTGAAAAAGTAAAAGGTCTCGGGTAGATCAGGACCAGCCTTCGGCCGCGCTCGGGTGGCCATTGAGTTTGATGAGGGGGGCGCAACGGAGTTCCTCGCGAGGCGGGGAGGCCCGACAGTCCTCGCAGGCCCCAGACTCGCGACCCCGGTCGACCCTGAAGCAGCTTGCCGCAAAACCCCCAAACCTGAGGGCCAAAAATGTCCACATGCATCTTTTGCGAGATTGTCCGGGGCGCGATTCCCTCGGCGACGATCCACACCACACCGAACACCATGGCCTTTCTGGATATTGCCCCGGTTCATCCAGGCCACGCTCTGGTCATACCCAAGGCGCACCACGCCACCCTGTGGGATCTGCCTCCGGATTTGGGCGACGAGTTGCTGGAGGCGATGCAGACGGTTGCCGGAGCGATCCGCGCGACTATGAACGCCGACGGTTTGAACGTGATGATGAACAACTACCGGGCCGCCGGACAACTGGTGGATCATGCCCACTTCCATTTGATCCCCCGGTATGAGGGCGACGGTTTGCAGCTTTGGCCGCAAGCGGCGTATCCCAGTCAGGAAGCGATGCAGTCCGTCGCTGAGTCCATTCGGGCTGCGTTGGCCAAGTAGCGTTGATCAGACAGTGTTGATCTTCAGCGCTGATTGGCAACGGCGACCAAGTAGACTCGGTCAAACTCGACTTTTCATTAACCCTGCAACCAAGATGAGAACCACCGGAGAGCAACCATGAGCAGAACACTGACCAAAGCGGAAATCGTGGACACCATTTACGACAAGGTGGATCGAAGCCGGGGCGAGGTGAAAAAAATGGTGGAGTCCCTGCTATCGATCATGAAGACCGCCGTGAAGCGGGATCATGCGTTGCTGATCAGCGGTTTCGGCAAGTTCGAGGCCTACCCGAAAAAGGCCCGCAAGGGACGCAACCCGCAGACCAGCGAAACCATCACCCTGGATCCGCGTAAGGTGGTAGTTTTTCGGCTTTCCAAGAAGTTTCGCGCCGAAATCAATCCGCAATAACGAATGCTCCCGGTGTCTGGCGGGCGATTTGGCTCCTGGCTGCTTCGGCATTATCCAGGTTGCTGAATTCGCCCACCTGAACCCGCCAGAAGGTCTGGCCGTCGATTTCGGCCTGGACCACTCTGCTACCCGAGTATCCCCTGCCGCGCATTTCCTGCATCAGGCGGGCGGCGTTTTCCCGCTGGGAGAACGACCCGACCTGCACGAAGAACCTGCCGGGAATTCCGCCCGGCCACCTTCCCAAAGCCTCCACCCGCACTCTGGCCAATCCCGGTCGAATCACATCCAGTTCCTGAGCCGCCTTGTAGGACAGGTCCACGATTCGGTTCCCGACAAAGGGACCGCGATCGTTGACCCGTAAGACCACCGACTTGCCGTTTTCCAGGTTGGTGACCCGAATCTTGGTTTGCATAGGCAAGATACGATGCGCCGCGGTCAGGTCGTACATGTTGTAGACCTCGCCGCTGGCGGTGCGCTTGGCGTGAAACTGCGGCCCGTACCAGGAGGCGACGCCCTCTTCCGAAAACCCGTCCGCCGAGGTCAGGGGGTGATAGGTCTGGCCGAGCACGGTGTAGGGTCTGGCCGTGGGTGGAGCTGGGGCCTGAGGC